>CABQBF010000013.1 GCA_902462325.1 uncultured Peptococcaceae bacterium | reverse complement strand
AATCAAGGCGCCGTCGCTGCTGTGAATATATTCGCCTTTTTCGCGAACATAGTCAATCACACGCATATCGTTGGGCAAGTCGGCGTTATCCTGCGTATAATAGCCAATGCGCACGGTGTCGCCCAGCACAACAGAGCCGCTGTCGTAGGGCATATGCTTGCCGATAATGTTTAATAAGGTGGATTTCCCCAGCCCATTGTTGCCGATGATGCCGATGCGGTCCTCTCGCACGACTGTATAGCTGAAATCAGCGATACAGAGTTTATTGTCAAAGGTCTTGCGCAGATGCTCTATTTCGATAATCTTTTTGCCTAAGCGGGAGTGCTGCAGAGAAATATCCAGTTTCTCCTCTTGCTGCGCTGTCAGCGAATTTTCCAACTCATGAAAGCGTTCAATACGGGCTTTTTGTTTGGTGCGGCGGGCTTCTACACCTTTACGCATCCAGGCCAGCTCCTGCTTATACAGTGCGCGCGTTTTTTCCTGCATACGGCGGTCTGCTTCTTCCCGTTGGGTTTTCAACTCTAAAAAAGTTTCATAATTGCCTTCATACGCGTATAAATGGGCGTTGGACAGTTCTAAAATGCGATTGGTGACCCGATCTAAAAAATAACGGTCATGGGTGACCATTAGCAGCGCGCAATTTTTATTTTTGAGATGCAGCTCCAAAAACTCAATGGCTTCATTGTCCAGATGGTTGGTGGGTTCATCTAAAATCAGTAAATTGCAGGGTCGGATTAAAGCGCCAGCCAAAGCGATGCGCTTGCGCTGACCGCCGGAAAGGGTGCCGACTTTGGCCGAAACATCATGAATGCCCAGTTTATTCAGAATGGCCTTGGCTTCACTTTCCAACTGCCAGGCATTTTGCGCATCCATTTGTGTGCTGAGCTGCAACAGTTGCTGCGTCAGAGTAGGATTACCGGGATCATGCTCTAGTGCGTCTAAGGTTTGCTCATAATCCCGCAGCACCTTCATAAACGGGGACTCCCCGCGGAAAATTTGCTGCAGTACGGTGGCGTTTTCATCAAACTCAGGATGCTGGGGCAGATATTCCAGCACTAATTGGTTAGAGGTTTGTATCTCGCCTTCATCTGCTTGTGCAAAACCAGCTAAAATGCGCAGCAGAGTGGACTTTCCTGTGCCATTTACGCCCAGTAAGCCGATTTTGTCATTGCTGTCGATATTAACGGAGATATGATTAAAAATCGTCTTTAAGCCATGGGTTTTGCATAAATCGGTGGCGGACAATAAAAGCATAAAATCGTTCCTTTCTGAAAAGATGGACGGAGTATTTATCATGAATACAAAAAAGCTGTATTTCAAATTTGAAATACAGCTTGGGATGCGCCAGGAGGGATTCGAACCCCCGACCTCATGGTTCGTAGCCATGCACTCTATCCAACTGAGCTACTGGCGCATATGACGGAGAGAGTGGGATTTGAACCCACGATGCAGTTTGACCCGCATACTCCCTTAGCAGGGGAGCGCCTTCGGCCTCTCGGCCATCTCTCCTCGTACCAACTCTTATACTATAGCACGTTACAGAAAAAATGTCCAGAACTTTTTTTGAAAAAATAAAAAAAGTTGAAAGAAGCGGAGAGGGTGGGATTCGAACCCACGGAACCCGGCAAGAGTTCAACGGTTTTCAAGACCGCCTCCTTAAACCGCTCGGACACCCCTCCAGAACATTGCTATATTTTATCAGGAAATCAACGCCTTGTCAAGAATGGAACAGCCAATTTGCAGGGCAGCAGCATGGAAAAAGAGCCGCCGCCAACACGCCATCAGTTTTTGACGCTGTCAGTTGGAGAAAGACAGCAATGACTTTACAGCCCAGTATTAGGCCGCCTAACATAAAAAGATAGTTTTATTTTTGATTTTTTCTTGAAACCGCTGTACTTTTGCCAAAAATTTGGTATCATTATAATAAAGGAGTAGTCGGTAAAAATGCGCGATAAAACAATGGAGGGCTGTGACAGAGAATGGAAGATCAATTACAAATCAATATGTTGGGTGGATTTTCTCTGCAGTACAATGGAAAAGTGATTGATTATCAAAGAAGCCGTTCCCATAAACTTTGGTTGATTCTAGAATATTTAATTACGTTTCGGGATAAGGAAATTACACAAAATGAATTGATTGAATTGTTGTGGGGAGATGAATTTACAGAAAATCCTGCCAATACACTGAAAACCTTGCTGCATCGTTTGCGCAATATGCTGGAAGAATTGGAGTTTGCGCCGAGCAAAGAAATGGTGATTTATAACCGTGGTATCTATGCCTGGAATAACAAGCTGAATTGCGTGATTGATACGGAGCAGTTTTCTTCGCTGTGTGCTTTGGGGGATGAAGCAACGGACGTCAATGAGAAAATTACATATTATTTGAGCGCGTTGGAGTATTACAAAGGAGATTTTCTGCCAAAATCAGCGTTGGAGCCGTGGGTGGTTCCCATCAATACCTATTATCATTCGGAGTATCTGCGGGTGGTACAGGCTTGTATTGCGTTGCTGAAAGAGCAGGAACGGGCTTATGATATTATCACCATCTGTCAGCAGGCTGTTGCCATCGATCCTTATGAGGAAGCGCTGCATTATGAATTGATTAAGGCTATGTTGGATACGGGCTCCCAACAGGCTGCGCTGACCCATTATGACTATGTGGTGGATTTGTTCTACAGTGAGTTTGGCATTAATTTGTCCGATGAATTGACGGATCTTTACAAAGAAATTATTAAAACCAGCAATGGCATTGAAGTGGATTTGAGTATAATTCGCGATAATTTGCAGGAAAACGAGGGGCATAACGGCGCCTTTTATTGTGAATATTCGCTGTTTAAAGAGATTTATCATCTGGAAAACCGTTCTGCCAACCGGTATGGGCAATCAATTTATTTGTGCCTGATATCGGTAACAGATGGGCATAATCAAGTGGTGGAGAACAAAAAACACCAGAATGCGGCGATGTCGCAGTTGCGCAATTCCATCCAATATTCATTGCGGCAGGGCGATGTATTTACCCGTTATAGCGTTTCACAGTATCTGATTTTGCTGCCCGCTATCAGTTATGAGAACTGCGAAATGGTTTTAAAACGAATTCAGCGTAATTTTAAAGCGGATAATCCGCACACAAAGGTTACAATAACCTATAAATTGCAGCCATTAACCCCCAAACAATGTTGAGCAAAAGCAAAAAGTGGATTGGTTTTTTATTGTGTATTTTGGTTTCTTTGTCGGCTGTTTTGCCGGCCACAGCGGCAGTATTGCCCACCGTGGCGTCGGGTACGACAGTATATTCTAATGAAAAGGCAAAGGTAGACGCGTCCAATGCAAAAGATGGTTATGTGATGGTGGCGTACAACGGCCAGTCTAAAAATCGTTTAAAGGTGCGGGTGACTGATCCGGGCGGTATCGTGTATACCTACGATTTAAACAAAAACGGAAACTATGAGGTGTTCCCACTGGCCGACGGCAATGGCAAATACACTGTGGGCGTTTATGAAAATACCAGCGGCAATAAATATGCGTTGGCTTTCAGCACACCGGTTACTGTGATGCTGACCGATTCTTATGCGCCTTTTCTGCGGCCCAATCAATATGTAAATTACACTGCCAATAGCCAGGCAGTGAAGAAGGCGGCGGAACTGACCGCAGGGAAAAAGACAGACTTGGAAAAGATCACGGCGATTTATCATTATACCATCACCACGCTGACCTATGATAAACAGAAGGCGCAAACGGTACAGAGCGGTTATCTGCCCGATGTTGACAAGGTACTGGCTGAGAAAAAGGGAATTTGTTTTGATTATGCCGCTTTGATGACAGCGATGCTGCGCAGCCAGGGCATTCCTACAAAACTGGTAGTGGGTTATACAGGAGATGTCTATCACGCCTGGATTAATACCTACATTCCGGAACAGGGCTGGATAGAAGGAATTATCTTCTTTGACGGCACCACCTGGAAGCTGATGGACCCAACCTTTGCTTCCAGTGCCAATCAGAGTAAGCAAATCATGGAATACATTGGCAATGGCAGCAATTACAGCGCCAAATATTTGTATTAAGCGTTATGAGAATGATAAAGTAGGGAGATTTTTATGAAGGAAAAAGTGTTCGATGCTTCCTATGTTTCTGCGTTCTGCATGGAAATGTATCTGATTGTTGGGGCGGGCATTCCCTTCAGCGAGGGTGTGGCTTTGCTTCGTGATGATGAGAAAGAACAGCGTCGTCGAACCATTCTGGATCAGCTCCATCAACAATTAGAATGAGGGGAACCGATTGCAGCGGCGATGCGCGCTGCAGGCGGTTTCCCTGTTTATGTTATAGAGATGGTTGAGATTGGGCAGAAAACAGGGCATTTGGAAGATGTATTTCGTTCGTTGGCCGGATATTATGAGCGGCTGGAACAGTTGCAGAAGAGCATTCGCAACGCGGTGGTGTATCCGTCGGTGCTGCTGGTGATGATGCTGTTTGTGGTGTTGGTATTATTGATTAAAGTGCTGCCGATTTTTCAAGAGGTCTTTCAGCAACTGGGCGCAGAATTATCTCCAGCAGCGCAGGCGTTGATGCAGTTGGGGCAGTTTTTGGGCCGATATGGTTTGGTTGTTCTGGCTGTGCTGGTGCTGGCGCTTCTGATCGGTGGGAGTTTGCTGCGCAATGAGCGGCGGAAAGCGGCGTTTGTGCAATGGCTGCAGCAAAAGAGCGAGAAGTGGACCATCAGCAAATTGATTGCATCTTCTCGTTTAGCAGATGCGTTGGTGATGACCTTATCCAGCGGATATTTGCGCCGCTGTATTGCCGGATGATTGCCGTGGGCTTCCGTACAGGCAGTATTGATCCGGTTATGGAAGAGGTGGCGCGGCGCAGTGCGGAGCAGGTAGATGATAAAATAGAAGCGATGTTAAATCGGAGTGAGCCGACGTTGGTGATTATCCTGTCCGTCATGGTCGGTCTGATTTTATTGTCGGTGCTGCTGCCGTTGATGAGCATTATGTCCGCCATTGGATAAGGAGCGGTGCTATGAAATGGATCCGAGATAACGGATTTGCCCTATTGCTTTTTGCAGCCGTTTTGGTGTTGATGTTATATGGCTTTCAAGATGCGGCCCGCAGCAGCAGCGAAGAGAGCTTGCTCATGACGGAGGACGCTCTGCGCCGCGCGGTGGTAAGCTGTTATGCTCTGGAAGGCCGCTATCCGCCCGATGTGGATTATTTATGTCAGCAGTACGGGTTGCAGTTGAATGAAGAGAACTATATTGTGCATTATGAAATTTTTGCAGAAAATATTATGCCGGATATTACAGTGCTAGAGAGGTAACCAGCTATGCGGAAGATAAAAGCAGTCAACCATACGATCGATACCGTTTTTGTGTTGGCCTTATTCTGCCTGTTTGCCGCCGCAGTGTTGATGGTACTGTTGGCTGACGCCAATGCCTGTCAGCAGATTGCCGGCAATATGGAAAGTCAATATGCAGAACGCACCTGTCTGGCTTATTTAGACGCGAAGGTGCGCCATTATGACGAAGCGGGCATGGTGGAGGTAGAAACCTTTGCGGATCATGATGCACTGGCGCTTTATGAAGAATTTGACGGCGTTCGCTATAAAACGCTGATTTACTATGCCGACGGCTATGTGCGGGAGCTGTTTTTTGAGGATGGCCTGCAGTTTCAGCCAGAAGACGGACAAGTTGTTGTTGCTGCTGCAGGATTGCAGATAAGTAAAAAGACGGAGAACTTGCTGCAGTTGGTTTGTGCCAGCGAGGAAGGACGACAGGCGCAGATATTTATTCATTTGCGCAGTGGGAAGGGAGCGCATTTTTATGAATAAACAGCATACGTCCAAGTCTACGCTGTTTCTCATGGAGCTGGTACTGGTCGTTTTCTTTTTTTCTATCTGCGCGGCAATCTGCGTCAATGTGTTTGGCTCTGGCCAAATGATGGCTAAAAATAGCTATCATTTGAGCAATGCAGTCATGGCAGCCCGCAGCGCGGCCAGTTGTTACAAAGCGGCAGATGGCGATTTACAGCAGACGGCGGCCCTGCTGAAAGGGCAGCAGGACGGTACACAGTGCGTGGTCTATTATGATCATCAGTGGCAGCAAGTGGCGCAGCCTGTGCAAAAGGGCTTTTTATTGCAGCTCGCCGAGCCGGAACAATCCGGTGAAGCGGTGATTACTGTACAGGAACAGAAAAACGAAGCGGTTATCTTTCAGCTACAGGTAAAAGCAGGAGGAGGCGGTTCCCATGAAAGCTGAACGGCGTTCGGTGGGTATCCATGTGGGCAGCGCTTCTATTGTGATGATTTTTGCCGTATTATGTTTGACGGTATTTTCCACGCTGTCCTTTGTAACGGCCAATCATGAAAGAAAACTGGCGGAAAAATCGGCGCTGGCGGTGCAGCAATATTATGCAACGGACTGGCAATGCGAGGAAATTTATCAGCAGATTGTGCAATGCTTGCAGACAGGCGGCGGGATAGAGCAGTTGGAACCGTTGGGCGTACAGATAGAACAGGCCGATGGCGTGCAGTATCTCACCTATGCTGCCGATATTGACGCAGAGCAGCAGTTACAGGTGCGTCTGGCTGTTTGGCCCGATGGAAGCGTTCAGACAAAGCAGTGGAAGGTTGTCGCCGCCAGAGAGTGGGAATATAAGGATGGGATTGCAGTTTGGGATGGAGAATAGAAAGGATGGCAGTGTATGGCTGAGCTAGAGCTCTTGTTGAAGCAGGCGGTGGAAGCCCACGCTTCGGATATTTTTATTATGGCAGGGATGCCGTTGGCCTATAAAGCAAAAGGCAAGTTCATTCATGTAAATGAAGACCGGTTGTCGCCGCTGCAGTCGGAGGCGTTGGTGCAGGAAATCTATGGGTTGGGGCATCGGTCTATGGAATGGGCAGAAGAAAGCGGCGATGATGATTTTTCTATCACAGTGCCGCAGCTATCCCGTTTCCGTGTCAGTATTTATAAACAGCGGGGCAGCTTTGCCGCAGTGATTCGGATTATCCCCTTTGGCATTCCCGATTATAAAGCCCTGCAAATTCCAGAAGGCGTTATGTCTGTGGCGGAAAAAAACAAGGGGCTGGTGTTGGTGACAGGTCCTGCCGGCGGCGGAAAATCTACTACGCTGGCTTGCATGATCGACCGGATTAATCAAACGCGGGAAGGGCATATTATTACCTTGGAAGAGCCCATCGAATATTTACACCGCAACGCCAAATGCGCTGTCAGTCAGCGGGAAATTGGACTGGACACGGAAAGTTATTTATCCGGTTTGCGGGCCAGCTTACGGCAGGCCCCGGATGTTATTTTATTAGGAGAAATGCGGGACTATGAAACCATTCGCACGGCTATGACAGCCGCCGAAACGGGGCATTTGGTTATCGGAACGCTGCATACGGTAAGCGCAGCCAATACCATTGACCGGATTATTGATGTGTTTCCCGCCAATCAGCAGCAGCAAATCCGGGTGCAGTTAGCCATGGTTTTGCAGACGGTCATTTCGCAGCAGCTAGTGCCGTTGGTAACCGGCGGATTAACGCCAGCTTTTGAGATTATGCATTTGAACAATGCTGTGCGCAACATGGTACGGGAGTCGAAAATCCATCAGTTGGATGCGCTGATAGCTTCCTCCGGCGGAGAAGGTATGATTACCATGGACAACAGCCTGATGGAACTGGCAAAGCAAAAGAAAATCTCCAAAGAAACTGCGGTGAAATTTGCAACCAATACAGAAATGATGGAAAAACGGATGTCGTTGTTATAGGAGCGGGCTATGAAAAAAGAATGGATACGCAATATTTTAACCTTGTTTTTTCTGGCGATGTTTCTTTATGCGGCGGTAAATCTATTTTTGATTTGGCAGGAATACCGGCAGAGCGACGCCCTGTACGATGCAGCGCAAACTGAATTTGTAACTGCGCCGGAAATGGAATTGGAATTTGAAAGCGACGAGCCCATTACCTGGCCTACGTTCGCCATCGATTTTGCCAACTTGCAGCAGGTAAACCGTGAAGTGACAGGCTGGATTTGGATTTATGATACGGTTGTGAATTATCCGCTGGTGCAAAGCGGAAAAAATAACGACGCTTATCTGCACAAAACTTATGACGGTACCTCGAACAGTTCTGGCAGTATTTTTATGGATTATCGTAACGCCAGTGATTTTTCTGATACCAACACAATCATTTATGGTCATAACATGAAAAATGGAAAAATGTTTGCCGTGCTGAAAAAATTCGGCAATCAGGAGTTTTATGACAGTCATCGGGAGTTTTATATTATGATGCCGGAAGGCAATCGCCGTTATGAGATTATCTCGGCCTTTCAAACCGACGCGTTAAGCGACATTTATGACCGGAACTTTTCCAGTCAAGAGGGGCGGCAAGCCTGGTTTGAGAAAGTTCTGCGCAGTTCGGCTATTTTAGCTGAGGTAGATGCTGCCGCAGAGGACTCCTTTGTGACCTTGTCTACCTGTGTGTCTGGCAATGATTATCGCGCCCGTTTTGTGGTCATTGGCCGTTTGGCAGAAATTGAGCCTGTTTATCAGGAAGATGCAGCAGGAGAATGGAACGAACAGACGGAAATAAACGCACAATGATAAAACTGAGGTGATATAGGATGAAATGGATAAGGAAAAAACAAGGGGTGGCAGTTCTGGCTTTGATGGCGCTGCTCGTCCTAATGACAGGCTGCGGCAAAGAAGAACTGGCAGCCTTAGACAGTGTAGATGTAGAGACGGTGCAGGAAACCGTTGTTTTAAATGAAGCGGCGCAGATTACCGCCGAACTGAGCTATCCGGTAGTTTCTGCTGCCACAAACGATACAAAGGCCGATCAGGTAGTGGAAACATTAAACGCACAGTTCCAGCAGGATGCAGAGGCTTTTGTGCAGCAAGCAAAAGAATGTGATTTATCTGGGCTGCAGGCAGGAGAACAATTTGTTTACAGTGCCGAGGTGCGTTACAATACCAAAGGGATGCTGTCGGTTGTGCAGTGCGAAAATTTTGCCGGTGTGCAGTATCTGCAATATGCAGCCACCTATAATCTAGGTAATGGTGAAAAAATGACCATGGGCGAAATTATGGACATGAAAGAAACAGAAGCCCAGGAAACAGTGGCCAAGATGTTCTGCGGTGTGGCCCAGTCGGACCCAGACACCTTCCATGCTGACGCTGAGGAGTACATCAACGCCAATATAGACCAAGTGCAATATTACCGTTGCAATGAGGGCTTAGGCGTGTTTTTCCAGGCAGGCGCCATTGCGCCCGAATCGGCAGGGATTTTAGAAATGGTGATGCAGTAAGAAAGTCAATGGTATACAAACAGAGCTTCTCGGCGGAGAGGCTCTGTTTTTGCGTGAAGCGCAATGCTGTGCATAATATAAATATAAAGCAGCGGGGAAAACACAGTGATAGAAAAGAGAACAAAGGCCGATAAAAATTTGACAAGAAAAAAGTCTTAGGTAACGCGACTGCGCAAATTACCTAAGACTTTTGATATCTATTATCTATAATTTTTTATTTGCTCAGCAGACTGCAAACGGCGTTGGCGTAGGCCACAGGGTCTTCAATGGTCAGCCCTTCGATGAGCAATGCCTGGTTGTACAGAATATTGATATAGTCTGTCGCTTTTTGTTCGTCGTCGGGATATACGCTGCACAGTGTCTGGAAAATTGGATGATTGGCGTTGATTTCCAAAATCCGTTCGGCTTTATGATAGTTTGGTTCCGGCATGGTATCCAGCACCCGTTCCATTTCAATGGAGATTGGGCCTTCGCTGGCTAAGCAAACTGGATGGGTTTTCAGACGGGTAGATAATTTTACTTCTTTTACTTTGCCGTCTAAGGCCTTGGTGCAGAATTCCAACAGCGCTTTGTTGTCTTCTGTTTTCTTGGCGGCGGCTTCTTTTTCTTCGGCGCTTTCTAAATCCACATCGCCGTCGGCAATAGATTTGAACGGTTTTTCGCTGTAATCGCGAATAACTTTCAGGGCAAATTCGTCCACATCGTCGGTCAGGTACAATACTTCGTAGCCTTTTTCCTGGAACAGTTCAATCTGCGGCAGCAGATTGATTTGGTCGATGGTTTTGCCGCAAGCGTAGTAGATGGACGTCTGGTCTTCTTTCATCCGTTCTACATATTCCTTCAGCGTTACCAGTTTCTTTTCGGTGGAAGAATAGAACATGATCAAATCCTGCAGCATTTCTTTGTGGGCGCCATAATCGCTGTAGATGCCGAATTTTAGCTGCAAACCAAAAGTTTCGTAGAATTTTTCGTATTTTTCCCGATCGTTTTTCTGCAGCTTTAACAGTTCCGATTTGATTTTCTTTTCCAAACTGGTGGCAATCAATTTTAACTGCCGGTCATGCTGCAGCATTTCTCTGGAAATGTTCAGCGATAAATCCTGGGAGTCTACCAAGCCCCGTACAAAAGCGAAATGATCCGGCAGTAAATCGGCGCATTTATCCATAATCAGCACGCCGCTGGCATAAAGCTGTAAGCCCTTTTCAAAGCTCTTGCTGTAAAAATCGTAAGGCGCATGCTGCGGTACAAAGAGCAGCGCGCTATAGGTAGCGGAGCCTTCGGTGTTGGTATGAATGGTCAGTTCGGGGTCTTCATAGTCGATGAATTTTTCCCGATAGAATTTGTTGTATTCGTCCTCGGTAATCTGGGCCGGCATTTTTTTCCACAGCGGCGTCATGCTGTTGACGGTCTGAATTTCCGTATAGGTTTCAAATTCGGGATTTTCCGGATCGGAACCTTCTTTCAACTTGCGTTGTTCAATGGGCAGATGAATGGGGTAGCGGATATAATCCGAATATTTCTTAATCAGCCCGCGGATGGTGTAAACGTCCAAGAAGGTGTCGTAATCATCATCCTCGGTATTGTCTTTGATGGTCATAATAATTTCGGTGCCGATGGTATCTTTTTCGCATGGCGTAATGGTGTAGCCGTCAGCGCCGTCCGATTCCCACACATAGCCCTGAGCGGCGTCTTCGCTGCGGGTGATGACTTTTACGTTTTTGCTGACCATAAAGGCGGAGTAGAAGCCTACGCCGAACTGACCGATGATGTCGATGTCGTCATTTTTTTCCTGATTGGTTTTGAAATCCAGGGAACCGCTTTTGGCGATGGTACCCAAGTTGGTGTCCAGTTCTTCTTCGGTCATGCCGCAGCCATGGTCGGTAACGGTGAGTAAACGGTTTTCTTTGTCGATGGAAATGTCGATAGACAATTCATCGCGGTTGAG
Source organism: uncultured Peptococcaceae bacterium (assembly GCA_902462325.1). Lineage (GTDB taxonomy): Bacteria > Bacillota > Peptococcia > Peptococcales > Peptococcaceae > UBA7185. The sequence goes on along the minus strand of CABQBF010000013.1, from coordinate 19,381 downwards.
ACCGGTTTCCCCTTTCACCATTGCATTGTAATACCGTTTGTCGGTTGCGTCGCTGGCGTTGGAGATAATTTCCCGCAGAAAGATTTCTTTGTGGGTGTAGATAGAGTTAATCATCAAGTCCAGCAGCCGTTTGGATTCGGCTTTAAATTCGGTTTTTGCCATGAAAATCGATCCTTTCTTATATGAAAATGGAAAACAAAATTTAACGAGTATTTTGTTAGCACTCAAATAAGTTGAGTGCTAACAAAACATATGATATACCTGTTAGCAAAAAAATGCAAGTAGGAAATGCCAGTTTTTTGTGAAAAAAATGTGAAGAATTTATTTCAAATTTTTATGGGAATAGGTTCTCGCTTGTATTATGGACAGCTATCCAGTATACTTTGGAGTAGGACACTTATTTGATGAAAAGAAATTCACTAGGATTTCAGATGTAGTTCAGGAAAAGCTGTTATACGGAAGCGTATGAAAAAAGCGTATGGAAAAATACACAGGAGGAGCTTACCACTATGAAGCGAATACTTGCATTGATTTTGCTCTGTTGTTTTATCGTAACAGGCTGCGGCGGAACAGCCAAGGCGGTGGAGGAAGAAATTTGGACCAACGAGGCTTACGCCGAAGAAACTTATGATGTGATTGTAGTCGGCACAGAGCCGGAAGGCATTGCCGCTGCAGTGTCGGCAGCCCGCAATGGCATGAAGACGCTGCTGTTGGGAGAAGATGAGGCGTTAGGCGGTTTGATGACCATCGGTGAATTAAACTTTATCGATATGTGTGAAAGCCGGGACAGTACCCTATTAACCCAAGGCTTTTTTAAGGAATTTTATGATGCAGTGGGCGGCAGCGCCTTTGATATTACCGAAGCCCGCAATTTCTTTTTAGATGTGGTGACCAATGAGCCGCTTTTAACACTGCGCACTCAAAATCAGTTTACAGCGCCCATTTTAGAGGGCGATAAGCTGGTGGGCGTGACGATGACAGAACAGGGACGGCAGCAAAATTATTACGGCTCGCGGATTATTGATGCAACGGTAGACGCCGATGTGGCTGCCGCAGCAGGCGTGCCGTACACTTACGCCGGTGAGGATATCGGCGAAGCGGACCGGCAGATGGGCGTGACGCTGGTATTTGAATTATCCGGTGTGAATTGGAACAAAGTATATTTGCATTTGAACTGGCAGCGTTTCAAAGCAGATGTTTTGAAGCAGGGCAGCGGCGATATGGGAGCTACAAAAAAAACAGCCTGGGGCTATACGGAGGAAGGCTATGCCTATGAGCCGCAGGATGAGCTGATGCGGCTGCGGGGCTTTAATATTGCCCGGCAGAATAACGGCAATGTGCTGATTAATGCGCTGATTATTTTCGGCGTGGACCCGCTCAGCAAGGAAAGCAAAGCGGAGGGCATTGCCCGGGCGCAGGCCGAGATGGAATATTTAATTCCCTATATTCGGGAAAATTTTGCCGGCTTTGAGAAAGCCGAGCTGGTGAAAACGGCAGAGCAGTTATATGTGCGGGAAAGCCGTCATATCATCGGGGAATATCAACTGACCATTGACGATGTGCTGGAAAACCGCGACCAGTGGGATAAAATTGCCATTGGCGCTTATCCGGTAGATGTGCAGCCTACCGCTGCCCAAACCTATGGCACAGTCATTGGCAGTCCGGACCGTTATGCCATTCCATTCCGTTGCTTAGTGCCGTTAAAGGTGGACAATCTGTTGGTGGTGGGCCGTAGCGCTTCGTATATGTCGTTAGCGGCAGGCAGTGCCCGCGTAATCCCAATCGGTATGGCGGAAGGGGAAGCAGCCGGTGTGGCAGCCGCCTATTCTGTGAATAATCAGATGGATTTCCGCACCATGAGCCAGGAAAAAACAGCCATTGCCAGTGTGCAGGAAGCCTTGAAAAAGCAGGGCGCTTATCTGGAAGATTTTGAAGTTCATGAAGCCTTTATGGACCATTGGGCGTATCCCGGCGTGAAGGTGCTGCGCAGTCTGGGAATTTTGGACGGCGGCTACAGCAACGATTATAAGCTGGATGAACCGATTAGCCGTTGGCGTTATCAGAATATGATTAACAATGTGTTGAAAAAGGCAGGCATTACGCAGGATTACATTGAAGTCAACGATAATCCGCCCAACCGTCAGATTATCGGCACAACTGCCCGGGCGGTGGCCGCTGTGGACGGCGTAAAATATGAAAACGATTATGATATTTATATGCAGGCCCTGGAAGAACGGGGTATTATGACGGAAGAACTGAAGCCCTACTTTGCCGACGGAGAAAAAAATCCCAATGCGGCGGAAGTGGTGCAGTTGATGGCCAATCTGTATCAGTATTTGCGGCAATAGGCGTATCTTTTGCAGGCTTGCGGTGGTGCTTGTAAGGGTTCTTGCCCTGCGTGTCGCTGCAAAAGGCGACGCAGGGATAAAGCATGGAGATAAACGATGAGGAGGCGGGCTGCTTGCGGCCCGTCGCTTCTTATACAACGATGCATAAAACATACGGAGAGGAGCTGCGTGGATAGATGAAGAAATGGTTGGCTGTCTTATTGGTGCTGGCGGCGGTGTCCTTATGGGGCTGCGGCAGCACGGAGCGGTATGATGTCATTGTGATCGGCGGTGATCCGGAAGGGGTTTCGGCTGCGGTGACAGCGGCCCGCAATGGTATGAAAACGCTGTTGGTGGAAGATGATGAAGCGCTGGGCGGTTTGATGACCTTGGGCGGTCTGAATTTTATTGATATGTGCAATGGACGGGACGGTACGCTGTTGACCCGCGGTACCTTTGAGGAATTTTACAATGCAGTGGGCGGTACCGCTTTTGATATCCCCACTGCCAAAGATGTATTTTCACAGATGGTCAATGGGGAAGAAAATTTAACCTTGAAGCTGAACACTGGCTTTGTAGAGCCGGTTTTGAAAGAAAATACAATTACCGGCGTGGTGTTGGAACAGGACGGCAAGCAGATTACCTGCAAAGCCGACAGCATCATTGACGCCACGGTGGACGCCGATGTGGCCGCTGCTGCCGGAGCGCGATACACCTATTTAGGAGAAGATTACGGTCATGTGGAGCATGTCACCGGCGTAACGCTGGTTTTTGAGTTATCCGGCGTGGATTGGCAGGCGGTGAGCCAATATCTCAATGGCGATGATAATCCCAACACAGGAGCCACGGCAAAGGCGGCGTGGGGCTATAACGAGGAAAGCTTTGCCTATACGCCGCAGGATGCGCAAACCCGTTTGCGGGGGTTAAATCTGGCCTTGCAGGATAACGGCAATGTGCTGGTCAATGGCTTTATTATTTTCGGAGTAGACCCTTTGAGCGCAGACAGCAAAGCAGAAGGCATTGCCCGGGGGAAAGCGGAGCTGGAACATATTGTGCCCTATTTGCAGCAAAATTTTAACGGCTTTGCCAACGCTCAACTGGCTGGCACTGCCGAGCAGCTTTATGTGCGGGAGAGCCGGCATATTATCGGGGAATATCAGCTTACCTTAGATGATGTGCTGGAGAATACCTGGTTTGACGATACCATTGCCATCGGCTCTTATCCGGTGGATGTGCCGCCCAATGCAGAACGGCGTGTGGGCTATATTGTCGGCAATCCAGAACGTTACGGCGTGCCTTTCCGCTGTTTGGTGCCGCAGGAGATTGACGGCATTTTGGTGGTGGGCCGCAGCGCTTCTTATACATCGCTGGCGGCAGGCAGTGCCCGAGTGATTCCGCTGGGGATGGCAGAAGGCGACGCTGCTGGTGTGGCAGCCGCTTACGCCAAACATCATCATGTGACATTTCGGCAAATCAGTCAGGATGCGGATGCTGTGTCAGCTATCCAACAAACGCTGAAGGAGCAGGGCGCTTATCTGGAGCAATGGCAGCCGGTGCAGGAGGCGGTAGAGCAGCATTGGGCCTATGAGGGCGTGAAAACGCTGCGCAGCTTGGGCGCGGTGTATGGCGGTTATAGTAACGATTACCGGCTGGAAGAGGCAATCACCCGGGAGGATTTTTTGTCGATGCTGTGTGTATTGGGGGATACGCTGGTATTATCGCCCGACTTTTCAGAGCGTGGGGAGCAGCCGCTGACCTGCAGTGAGATTCTATATATGATAGAAAATACATTACAGGTAGCGCAGTCCGGCAATTTACAGGAGATTGACGTTTTGACGGAACAGCTGCAGCCGTATTTTGCAGATGGAGAAAAAATACCTGACCGCGCAGAGGTCATAATGCTGGTAGCCAATGCCTATGACTATCAGCAGAGAAGAAGCGGTTAAGCATGAGAAATCTATAGCGAAAAGGAGACGCATATGAAAAAACTGATTTTTATCCTGCTCTGCTGCTTGCTTTTGGCAGGCTGCGGCAATCAGACAGCTGATATACCACGGGAAGAAGGCGTGGAGTATGATGTGATCGTAGTGGGCGGCGATCCGGAAGGCGTTTGCGCCGCAGTATCGGCAGCCCGCAACGGTTTGAAAACGCTGCTCATTGAGGATGACGAAGCTTTAGGAGGTCTGATGACCTTAGGCAAGCTGAATTTTATCGACATTTGCGAAAGCCGCGACGGCAGCATTTTAACCCAAGGGCTATTCATGGAATTTTATAATGCAGTAGGCGGCACCGCCTTTGATGTGGAAACGGCCAAGCAATTTTTCTATGATTGGGTCAACAACGAAGAAAACGCCACGTTAAAGCTGAACACTGCTTTTCTGGAGCCAGTTATGGACGGCAACAAAATTGTAGGCGTTGTGGTGGAGGAAGATGGACAGCCGGTCACCTACACCGCCAGCCGCGTAATTGACGCCACCGTAGACGCCGACGTAGCCGCTGCTGCCGGGGCGCCCTACACCATTGCCGGTGAAGATATTGGCGAAAAGGACCGGCACATGGGTGTGACGCTGGTGTTTGAACTGTCGGGCGTAGATTGGGATAAGGTGGTTGATTATCTGGAAAACGATGACAACGAAGGCACCGGCGCCACCGAAAAAACCGCCTGGGGCTATACGCGGGAAGGCTATGCCTATGAGCCGCAGGATACATTGATGCGTTTGCGGGGCTTTAATGCAGCCCGTCAGGACAATGGCAACGTGTTGATTAATGCGCTGATTATTTTCGGCGTGGACGCTATGAGCGAGGACAGTAAAGCCGAGGGCATTGCCCGGGCGCAGAAAGAGTTGGAATATATTGTGCCTTATGTACAACAGAACTTTGTAGGCTTTGAAAACGCGCAGCTAGTTGGCACAGCCAGTCAGCTCTATGTGCGGGAAAGCCGTCACATTATCGGCGAATATCAGTTGACCATTGACGATGTGCTGGAAAATCGCGACCAGTGGGATAAAATCGCTATCGTGGCCTATCCGGCCGATATTCAGCCCACAGCGGGACAAACCTACGGCACTGTCATCGGCAGTCCGGATCGCTATGCCATTCCGTTCCGGTGTTTAGTGCCGCTGGATGTGGAAAATATGCTGGTGATTGGCCGCAGTTCCTCTTATACATCGTTGGCGGCAGGCAGCGCCCGGGTTATTCCGGTAGGTATGGCGGAAGGAGAAGCAGCCGGTGTGGCCAGTGCTTATTCCTTAACCAATCAGCAGAGCTTCCGCGATATGAGCGCCGATGAAAAAGCCATTGCCAGCGTACAGAAGCAATTGAAAAAGCAGGGCGCTTATCTGGACGATTTTGAAGTACACGAAGCCTTTATGGACCATTGGGCTTATCCCGGTGTGAAGGTCATTCGCAGCCTGGGGCTGCTGGACGGCGGCTACAGCAATGATTACCGTTTGGACGAGGCCATGGGAAAATGGCGGCTGCAAAATATGATCAACAATTCCATGAAGAAAACAGGAAAAGACGTGCCAACCATAGAAGTCAGCGACCCGCCTACCAACGGTGAAATGATTGCCGCCGTTGCCAAAGCAGCCGGTGTTACTGCCGAGAATTACGAAGCGCAGATTTCCGAATTGCAGCAGTTAGGCATTCTCACCGAGGAAATTCTCAGCCATATGGGAGAAGAAAACGACACGCCGATGGCCGCAGAAGCAATCATGCTTGTGGCCAATCTGTATACCTTTATGACTGCTTAATTTGGCAAAGCTTTGTGAAAAACGCAAGCCCCGTGCTTGTGTTTTTCTTTTTGCAGGCATAGCTTGCCCTCCGTCGGAGCGTGCAGGATAGCAAAGAGCTGGCATAAATCTTGCAGTATAGAACAAAATCGAGCGAGAGGGCGCTTCAAGCAAAATCAATTTGCAAGAATGGGCATAAAAAAGTTGAGATAGCCCTTCATGATATGATACAATAAAGTATTCGCATGAGAACGTAAAGAAAAGTACTGATGGAGGATGAGTTATGTTAGAGCGTTTGCAGATGCTGGAAGAAAAATATGAAGAACTGACACAAAAGATGATTGACCCCGATGTGCTGAATAATCCTGCCGAGCTGCATAAATGCGCCAAAGCGCAGGCAGATTTGGAGGATGTGGTAGTGGTTTACCGCAAATATAAAAAAGTGCTGAGCGAATTGGAAGACTCCAAAGCCATGCTGCTGGAAAAGCTGGATCCGGAAATGGATGAAATGGTGAAAGCAGAAATTAAAGATTTGAACGAGCAGAAAGACGCATTAGAACAGGAACTGACCATCTTGCTGCTGCCAAAAGACCCCAACGACAGCAAAAACGTCATTATGGAAATTCGGGCCGGTACTGGCGGTGATGAAGCTGCGCTGTTTGCCGCCGATTTGTTCCGTATGTATACCCGCTATGCAGAAATGCGGGGCTGGAAAACAGAAGTCATGAACACGAACTACACCGACGTGGGCGGCTATAAGGAAATTACCTTTATGATTGAGGGGAAAGGCGCTTACAGCCGGCTCAAATTTGAAGGCGGCGTGCATCGGGTACAGCGCGTGCCTGCTACCGAATCCAGCGGCCGTATCCATACCTCGGCGGCTACCGTTGCCGTATTGCCGGAAGCGGAAGAAGTAGAAGTAGACATTAATATGAATGATTTGCGCATTGACGTATTCTGCGCCAGCGGTCCGGGCGGGCAGTGCGTAAACACCACTCAGTCGGCTGTGCGTATTACTCACATTCCTACCGGCGTGGTGGTATCCTGTCAGGACGAAAAATCTCAGCTCCGCAATAAAGAAAAGGCGCTGAAGGTGTTGCGCTCCCGTTTGATGGAAAAATTCCAGCAGGAAGCCCAAGGCGATTTGGCTGCGCAGCGTAAAGATATGGTAGGCAGCGGCGACCGCAGCGAACGTATCCGCACCTACAACTTCCCGCAGGGCCGCGTCAGCGACCATCGCATCAACCTGACGGTGCATAATCTGGATAAAGTGCTGCTAGGCAATCTGGATGAAATTATTGACGCCTTGATTACCACTGACCAGGCTGAAAAATTGAAACACGCAGATGAAGCCTGATGGATAGCAGAGCATTATTGCAGTGGGCTGTGACAGAGCTGGGCGGCGCAAAACGTGTAGAAGCGGAGCTTTTGCTGTGCGATGTGCTGCACACCAGCCGCGCCCTGTTGTTGGCCCACAGTACGGATGAAGTGAACGGCGAGCAGGAAACTGCCTTTCGGCAGTTGGTACAGCGGTATGGCAATGGAGAGCCGCTGCAATATCTGTTGGGCACAGCCAATTTTATGGGTTTGGACTTGTGGGTAACGCCGGCAGTGCTGATTCCCCGGTTTGATACAGAGCGTTTGGCAGAAAAAGCCCTGCAGCTACTAGCACCGCTGCAAAACCCTCTGGTGCTGGATGTGTGTACAGGCAGCGGCGCTCTGGCCCTAGCCATCAGCCATTACAAAAAGGACGCCGTTGTGTATGCCGGCGATTTATCGGCAGAGGCTTTGCAGGTTGCGAAAGAGAATAACCAGCGCTGCAAGACCGATGTGCAGTTTCGACAGGGCAATTTGCTGGAGCCCTTTGCCGACTTACAGGGCGCAGTGGATTTATTGGTATCCAACCCGCCTTACGTTACCACGCAGGAGATGGCCCAACTGCCCGATGATGTGCAACGGGAACCCCGTCTGGCCTTGTGGGGCGGTGATAACGGCCTGTGTTTTTATCGTAAAATTACCGCAGCGGCTACGACCATGCTAAAAGCTGGCGGTTGGCTGCTTTTTGAAATTGGCTGGCAGCAGGGAGCTGCTGTAAAGCAGCTCTTGCAAGAGGCAGGCTTCGAGCAAATTGCCTTATTGCAGGATTGGCAGGGACTGGATCGTGTTGTTTGCGGACAAAAGCCGGAGCTGTAAAAAAGTAAATAATATGATATATGATAACGCAGGAGAGCAGCGCAACGGCTGCTTTCTTTTTTATCGGCATTCCAGCGACAATGGTATAAAATTTTCCAAAATTAAAAATTGAAAAGAGGATATCGCCCTTTTCTGCCGAATCTCTATAGCAGAATAAGCATAATTTCCTTGTGCTTTGGGTATACCCATATAGAGCACAGGAATAAATTCTGGCAGAATATTTTATTTTTATAAGGGAGAGGATCTGTATGGCAAAGAAATTTTATGTATGTGAAGTATGCGGCAACATTGCCGGAAAGGTAAATGATGCCGGCGTGCCGCTGGTATGTTGTGGCCGTCCTATGAAGGAATTGGTAGCAAACAGCACCGATGCGGCTGGTGAAAAGCATGTGCCGGTGGTTACGGTGGATGGCAATCAAGTAATTGTAAATGTAGGCTCGGTGGCCCATCCTATGACAGAAGAGCATCTCATTGCTTGGGTATGCTTAGAAACGACGCAGGGCTGGCAGCGGAAGCCTTTGGCAGCAAATGCGGAACCAAAGGTGGTATTTGCTTTGGCCGATGGCGATATTGCCAAAACGGTTTATGCCTATTGCAATTTACATGGGCTATGGAAAGCAGAGGTATAAGGTTAGCGTGTAAATTAAATTAGAGGGGACGATGACCATGGTAACACGGATTCAATCGCCTCATCGAGAACGGCTGCGCCGCAAGAGAAAAAGGCGCAGCCGTCTTACATGGCTGGCGGTTGTGCTATGCGGAATGGTGATTTATTGTGCGGCGGGATTGGTGGATCATCTACCAGCGCCGGAACCAGAACTGCAATCGGGCAGAATGGTGCAGGTGTATAATGTAGAAACATCACAACTGATGGCGTTGGATTTGGAGCAGTATTTGGTGGGGGTCGTGGCGGCGGAGATGCCAGCCAGCTTCGAGGTAGAAGCGCTGAAAGCGCAAGCAGTAGCCGCCCGCACCTTTACGGTGAGCCGCATGGAAAATCCCAATCCCAATGTAACAGCGCTGGACGCGCAAGCCCAACTCAGCACCAGCCTTGAAACCTGTCAGGCATGGATTAGTGAGGAAGAGCAGCAAAAGCGCTGGGGTAAGCAGTATCAGACCTACCACCGTAAAATCGTGCAGGCTGTAGCAGAAACGGCCGGTGAGGTGCTGCGCTATGACGGCGCTCTGATTGAACCGTTATATCATGCCAGTTGCGGCGGCGGCCGCACAGAGGATGCAGAAGAGGTATGGGGCAACGCCAAGCCCTATCTGGTCAGCGTATCCTGTAATCATCCCGCTGACCCGCACACGCAGCAGCAAACCACCATGACTTTGGAGGAGATGGAGCAAAAGCTGGGCGTCAGCGATACGGCTGCAGCCGGTGCCTTTGGAGATTTTATACAACTGGTTTCCAGTACAGCATCCAATCGGGTGAAAGCGCTGCGTGTGGGCGATAAAATCTTTTCGGGCAGTCAACTGCGCAGTGCATTGGGGTTAAAATCGGCGCTGATTAGCTGGAACATAGACGGCGACCAGATTACGTTCACCACCAACGGCTACGGACACGGCGTTGGCTTGTGTCAGTACGGCGCCAATTATTATGCAGAGCAGGGCGATCCTTATCAAAAGATTCTGGCCCGCTATTATCCGGGCACACAGCTTTCCAAAGAGTAGTTAACGAAAATTAAAAAAATAGCGGCAAATAAGCGCTTGACTGAAAATGAAGAAACAGTGTAAATACGGTTTGTATAAAAAATCTCCTGTGGCGGGAATACTATGACTACAGGAGGTTTTTGATATGGACAGAAATATGGATAGAAAACATGATTTGGATTATTTACAGTGGCTGCAGCAAAATGCCCGCGTTTATCTGACTGGTATAACAATTTTGACATTTTTTATTGCCTTTACATTTAGCGTTTGTTTCCTTCCGCCCTGGCAGCCCCAACAGAGTATCGCCTTTTGGAACAAAGACGACAGCAATCAGGCGGTAGCGGAGCAACAGGCGCCAGAGAAAAAAACAGAGGACAGTCAGCAGGAGGCTGAGCAGCAGATTAATGCCGTTCAGCCGATAGTCAACCAACAGGAGCAGCAGCCGGAGGAGTCTGTGCAAACCAATTTGCCGACTGATTTGCCGACCGAACCGGCAGAGGCGCCGACAGTACAGGAAAATGCCATGCAGAACGGAGAGAAATCGGCGGAACTAAACGAGCAAGCGCAGACACAAACCGTGGACCCGCTGACCTTAGAGGCCAAATTTGCGGCGTTTACGGAGCCTTGCCAGGGGACGCTGCGCTATGGCTACGGCGTAGGTTATGACAGCCGTTATGGAGACTATCGCTTTCATGATGCTCTTTGTTATCAAGCTGACGGCGGCGCGGTGCTGGCCGTTGCCAACGGCATTGTACAGCAACTGCAGATGGACGGTCAATGGCAGCTTGTTTTGCTGTGCGGCTCCTACGAGCTGCGCTATCGGGGGCTACAGGCCTGTCATGTCGCGGTGGGCGATACCGTCACAGCCGGACAGGCTATCGGCACAGCCGGCGAACTGTTATATGTGCAGGCAGTGGAGCAAACGACATAATGCGAAACGTTGCTCTGTTCGAAGCGGTAATAAAAACGGTACCTTGCGTGATATGCAGGGTACCGTTTTCCAGTTTTCTATAGTTTTTACAAGCCGGCCTGTTCAATGCCGCTGAACAAAAAGCCCATGTGATTGGTGGAGTTTAAAAGCACCACGCGCCAAACGCCGTCGTTATATTCCAGCACGTTGATGCAGGTATTGTCTTGCTTAATCTGCCAGAAATGCTCCATGCCAAGACCCAGCAAATCGCAGATGATGGCTTTGTTCACAGCGTCGTGGGCAGCCACTAGAACAGTTTTGTCGGGATAGGTTTTTACATAATCGTCAAAGGCAGCCCGGGCCCGTTTGCGCACATCTTCCAGATTTTCGCCGCCGTCGGGCATTTGTACCAGATGGGGCTGGCTGTGCCACAGGGCGAATTCCTGGGGATACTGGGCGGCAATGTCTTTGGCCAGCACCCCTTCCCAACTGCCGTGATTGATTTCCAGCAGGCGGTCGTCGGCTGTGACTGGCAGCTTGTGCAGCTCCGCGCAGAATTGGCAGGTTTGAAAAGAGCGCTGCAAAGGGCTGGAAATACATACGTCAATGGGAATATTGCGCAGCCCCACAGCCAATAGCTGGCCCTGCTGTAAGCCGCGTTCACTGAGCGGCGTATCCTCTTGCCCCTGATAGCGGCCTTCCACATTCCAGGTGGTTTCGCCGTGGCGGACTAAAATAATTCGTGTCATAGTTTGTTTCCTTTACAATAAAAGATTTTTACCAACCAGTGATAACGATTAACCTTCACAGTGAATGAGTTTTACATCTAAAATACCTTCGATGCCTGATAATTGCAGCATAATATCGTTTGGAATATCATCGCCTACAGCGATGGCCATGATGTTGGTGCCCGATTTGGTGGTGCTGCCAACCTGCATGCCGTTGATGTTGATACCGGCTTTCCCTAAAATGGTAGCCATCTGCCCAATCATGTTAGGCTGGTCTACGTGCGGTGCCAGCAGCAGATAGCCTTCCGGTGTGAAGTCAATGCGGAACTGGTCAATCTGGACGATTTTGGGCAGCTTGCCGTCAAACAAGGTACCGGCGATGATGTGCTGATTGCCGCCGGAAGTGGTGATGGTAGCAGTGATGGCAGTGGTGTAGTAGCCGGCTTTATGGGATTTGGTTTCTTTTACGCTGATATCACGCTTCTTCGCTAAACCAGGCGCATTGACGTAGTTGACGCTGTCCTGCAGAATTGGGTTCAGCAGACCTTTTAAGAAGGCGGTGGTTAAATGCTGGGTTTCTGTTTCGGACAACTCGCCGCTGTATTCAACTTCCACGCTTTTTACCGGGCCGTTGGCCAGATAGATGCCGATGGTGCCCAAATGTTCAGCCAGCGCAAAATATGGCTGAATAATAGCGGCCACGTTCTTCGGAATAGGCGCCATGTTGACGGCGGTCATAACCGGTTTGCCTTCCAACGCTTCGATTACGCCATAGGCAACGTCTACAGCCACGCCTACCTGTGCTTCAATGGTAGATGCGCCCAGATGGGCTGTCTGTACCACATTGAACATGCCCAGGAAGGGGTTGTTGTCTTTGGTCAGCGGTTCGTTGGGGTATACGTCAATGGCTGCGCCAGCAATTTTACCGGATTTCAGTCCTTCGGCAACGGCTTCTACATCGAAGCATTCGCCGCGGGCACAGTTGACCAAACGCACGCCGTCTTTCATTTTAGCGATGCTTTCGGCGTTAATCATATCGCGGGTTTCTTTGGTCAGCGGTGTGTGAATGGTGATATAGTCGGAACGGGTCAGCAGTGTTTCAAAATCTACCTGCTCTACGCCCAAATTTTTGGCATATTCTTCTGTCACATAGGGGTCATAGGCCAGCACGGTCATTTCCATAGCTTCCAGTCGTTTGGCTACGCGGCCGCCTACATGGCCAATCCCGATAATGCCGACGGTTTTGCCCTGTAGCTGGATACCGGTAAAGCTCTTGCGGTCCCATTTGCCTTCCTGAATGGATTGATGGGCCTGCGGAATGTGACGGGTCATGGCCAGCATCATGCCAATGGTGTGTTCTGCTGCGGCAACGGTGTTAGAGTCCGGCGCGTTTACAACCACAATCCCTCTGGTTGTGGCGGCTGGGATATTGATGTTATCCACACCAACGCCAGCGCGGCCAATGACTTTCAGGTTGGTGGCAGCGTCGATAACTTCTTGGGTTACCTGCGTCTGGCTGCGGGTCACCAAACCGTCATATTCGCCGATGACTTTCAGCAGCTCCTCTGGCGGCAGATTGGTTTTTACATCTACATCATAATGTTCACGCAGCAGCGCAACGCCCTGCTCATTTACGTCGTCACTTACTAAAATTTTCATGGTAAATCCCTCCAAAAAAATATGGTTGTTTTGTTATCAGCGCTGTTCCTGCTGATAGTGCTGCATAAATTCTGCCAAAGCCTGGCAGGCCTCTATTGGCACTGCATTGTAAGCGGAAGCCCGGCAACCGCCTACAGAACGATGGCCGTTAATGCCGATAAAGCCGGCTGCTTTGCCTTTGGCGATAAAATCTTTTTCCAGCTCTGGCGTAGCCAGATTAAAAGTGATATTCATGTTGCTGCGGTACGGTACTTCCGCATGGCCTTTGTAAAAGCCGCCGCTGTTGTCAATGACATCGTAAATCAGCTTGGCTTTGGCTGCATTATTTTTCGCTACAGCATCGACACCGCCCTGATTTTTAATCCAGTGCAGCGTTTTGTTGACCATATAAATGCAGAATACCGGCGGCGTGTTATAGAGCGAATCCTTTTCGGCAAAGGTACTGTATTTAAGCATGGTGGGCAGCTCGGTGCGGGCAGTAGCCAGAAATTCTTTTTTGATAATCACAATCACCACACCGGCAGGCCCTAGATTTTTCTGTGCGCCGGCGTAAATTAAGTCAAAGTCGGCCACATTTACCCGACGGGACAAAATATCGCTGGACATGTCGCAAATTACCGGCACATCAAACTTGGGAAACGTGGGATATTCGGTGCCATAAATGGTGTTGTTGGCCGTCAAATGCACGTAGGAGGTTTCTGGCTTGATGGTGAACTCCTGCGGAATATAGCTGTGATTACGGTCGGCGCTGGAAGCGGCTTCATAGGCTTCGCCGAAAAATTTGGCTTCCGTCATGGCCTTTTTGGCCCACACACCGGTGTTCACATAAGCGGCGTATTTTTTCGTGAAAAAGTTGGCTGCCGTCATCAGAAACTGGGTGCTGCCGCCGCCCTGAATGAAAAGAATTTCGTAATTATCGGGAATTTCCATCAGCTCCCGCAGTAAAGTCTTGGTTTCCTGATGCATAGCGTCGTATTCGCTGCTGCGATGACTCATTTCGATAATGCCCATGCCGGTATCCCGGTAGTTCAAAAATTCGGCCTGGGCTTCTTTTAACACCGATTCCGGCATGGCCGAAGGACCGGCGTTAAAATTATAGGCGCGTTTCATATTGTATGTTCAGTCCTTTCCTGAAAATGTTGTAGGTAGAAACTTGGCGTCACATTGCGATTGGATGTAATATCTGCTCTGACAAATAAAAAAGAAGCTGCCCCTTATGGGGCGAGCTTCTCCATCTCGCGGTACCACCCAAATTGACTTACGCCATCTCGTGTTCGCTGTATCGGGCGAACCCGTCGGATTCCTCATCCGCCGCTCCAGAGCGGAACAAGTATGCTTTGCTGCTGCCTTGCATCAACCGGCAGCTTTCTGTAAACGCCACATACCGTTTCTCTTTCCTTGCGTTTTCTGTACTCAATATATGCCTTTATTGTAACACTTGCTAAAAATACCGTCAAGAAAAATATGGCGTGTATTTTTTATTATCTTTCTTATCGGTCGCTGCGCAGTTTGAACAGCAGAAAGGCGGACACTACCAAAGCTGCGGCATAGAGCAGCGCGAAAATGAATAAAGTGCTCTGATAGGTAGACAGCGTTTCTTTGGCCCAGGAGATAATGCAGGGGCCGACAATGCCAGCCATAGCCCAGGCGGTCAGAATGCGTCCATGGATGGAGCTTAAATGCTTCGTGCCGAATACATCGCCCAAATAAGCAGGGATGCAGGAGAATCCGCCGCCGTAGCAGCTCATCACGATAAATAAGAAAATTTGGAACAGAATGGCGTTGCCCACGTTGCCCAAAATCAACATGGCGACAATCTCCAAAATAAAAAAGCCGGTGTAGACCACGTCGCGGCCAAAATAGTCGGATAATGTGGCCCAGAATAACCGTCCGCCGCCGTTAAAAAGCCCCATCACGCCGACAATACCGGCTGCGGCCAGGGCTGTCATGCCAGTAGTTTCCTGCAAAATTGGCGAGGCTACCGAAAGCAGCGCAATGCCGCAGGTGATATTGATGAACAGCAAAAACCACAGCGCATAAAACTTCCAGGTTTTCATGGCTTCGTTGGCAGTGAATTGCTGACGGCGGTCTTTGTGGGTGCCGGTTTGTTCTGGCAAATATCCTTCCGGTACAGGATGAATGAGAAAAGCCGAGGTAGCAATGACGATAAAATAGGCTATGCCAATGGTGTAGAAGGTGTTTACCAGTCCAATCTTGGTGATGAGCGAGCTGATCACAGGGCCGGCAATAGCTGCTGCAAAGCCAAAGCCCATAATGGCCAGGCCTGTAGCTAAGCCGGGGCGGTCATAAAACCAGTTGACCAGCGTTTTCACTGGCGTAATATAACCAATCCCCAAACCAATGCCGCCAATGCAGCCGTAAAATAAATAGAGCAGCGGCAACGATTGCTGGCTTACGGCGAAGCCGCTGCCGATAAGGCCGGTACAATAAAACAAACCGCAGAGCAGTCCCGATTTGCGCGGTCCCATATTTTCAACGATGGTGCCCAAAAAGGCCGCCGACATACCCAAAAAGAAAATGGCGATGCTGAAAATCCAGGAAACCTGCGATAGGGAAACGTCCAGCGCGTCCATAACAGGGTTGGTAAATACGGACCAAGCGTAAACAGCGCCGATGCTGATATGGATGCCCACTGCTGGAATGGCTCCGTTGAGCCAGCGATTTGTTTTCATGATTGCATACCTCTTTCTGTAATATATTCATATAATGATTTGTATATGGCCATATAAAATTTTACATGACGATAGGGAAAAGTATACAACAGGTCTTATAGAAATACAATTACAATTTACCGAAAAAGAATAATAGAATTTAATCATTCAGGCAAAATATTTTTGTGTAAAGAGCGGCAGCGCGTTTATGTCTGTGAAGAACTTTGTAACTTTGTATTGTGATTAGATAAGTAAAGCGTATTTCCATTCTCTTCATTTACATAATCTTTGTAATATGTTATGATAAACAATATAAACTGGTACAATTTAGCAATCCATATATACAAATTTCAGTAATCTCTCTAGCACCCATGCCGGTAAAATCAATGCAAAGGTGTGTACAGATTATGAAAGCAAACAAACATGTAAAAGACAGTGTTTTTTCTGCTTATTTCAGCGAGAAAAATGAACGGCTGGTAGAATTGTTCAACGCCCTGGAAGGTACCGATTATCCGCCGGATACGCCAGTGGAGGTGAACACGCTGCAGGATGTGCTGTGGATGGACCGTGTCAATGATTTATCCTTTATATTGAATGGTCAACTGCTGGTGCTTTTAGAGCATCAGTCTACCATCAATCACAACATGGCGCTGCGGTCGTTGCTGTATTGCGCGCGGCTTTATGAAAAGCTGCTTCCCAGAGATGCGGTATATCGTATGGCCCGTGTGAAGATTCCCAATCCTAAATTTATTATTTTGTATAATGGGCAGGAGCCGTGCCCAGAGCATGATACGGAATATTTGTCTGATGCGTTTCTGGAATCGGAAGAAAATCCCATGTTAAATTTGCGAGTGGAGGTGTATAATGTCAATTATACCGAGCATACAGCGGTACAGGCGGCTTTGATTGAACGCAGCCAGAGCCTGAAAGAGTACAGCCAATTTGTTTATCAATTACAGCAGGGAAAACGGGAAGGTAAATTTTTTGAAGAAGCGCTCAAAGATGCAGTAGACTATTGTATTGCGCATGGCATCATGTGCGGGTTTTTAGAAAAACATGGGAGCGAGGTGCGGAATATGTTATACACCGAATGGAATATGGAAGACGCTTGCCGGGTTGCCAAAGAAGAAGCGATGGAACAAGGCTTTGCCCAAGGTTTGGAACAGGGTATCGCAAAGGGGATTGAAGAAGGCTTGGAGCAAGGTATTGCGAAAGGCTTAGAACAAGGTATTGAACAAGGTATTGAAAAAGGTATGGCGCAAGGTATTGAAAAGGGCATGGAGAAAGGTATCGAACAAGGTATGGAACAGGGCCTTGCAAAAGGCATCGAACAAGGCATTGAAAAGGGCAGAAACGAAGGTGTGCGAGAAACAATTCTTGCTTTTAAAGGGATTATTGCGCCAGAGGTGATTGCGGAAACCTTGAAACTACCTTTATTTGAAGTATTACGCATTTTGGAGCCGGAGACGGAACATACCGACTGTGTATCGACGGCGCCGGGAATTTGAAAAATCTTTGTGCAGGAGCCATAAATGTTCTTTGTGGACGGGAAGCAGGAAAATATGCCCTTTTGCTTTTGGAAAGAGGCTGAACAAAAAGACCGATAGGTTTTAGCAGAATGTTTCATAAGAATATAAAAAATTATGCAGAGTAACCGGAGCAATGGAGAAAGGACGGAGAAACATGTTCCATTTTGTTTATGCCGATGAAGAGGGCAACGGCTATATTGATGAAGATTATTTTGCCTTGGGCTTGCTGGGCGCGCAATTTGTAGAACCCAGCGAGGAAGAAGTGATTCCGCTGCCGGAGGGCGCCAGTCTCACCATGATTCCCAACCGGGCGCCGGTGGTCATTGATGATAATGACCAGTTTGTGCTGTATCCTGGTGAAGGATGGGTGATGGGGGCGCTATTGCCGCAAGGTTATACCCGCACGCTGCTGCCTGCCTTTGTCAATCGGGACGGCGCAGATGGTTTGCCGCTTTTTGGTTATGCGGCGGTGTTTGCCCAGGATGGCGAATTATATGTGGCGGCGGTGCCTACCGATGAAGATTACAAGTGGAATCCCCAGTATTTTAACACGGCGGATTTGGCGGCGCGTGTAGAGGCGTTGCAGCGCAAATTCCCGGAAAACCGTTTGCTGAAGCAGTTGGGGCACTGTGCGCTGGAGTATGGCTGCTTTACGGCGCAGAATGTTTTTTATCATCGCTGGGAGGGCGGCATTCCTGTGTCGCCGGTGTGCAATGCCCGCTGTTTAGGTTGTATTTCTTTGCAGCCCAGCGAATGCTGTCCGTCGCCGCAGAGCCGGCTGACCTTTGTGCCTACGGTGCAGGAAGTTGTGGAATTGGCGGTGCATCATCTGCAAGATGCGGAGGACGGCATTATCAGCTTTGGACAGGGCTGCGAGGGCGATCCCAGCATGCAGGCTGATTTGATTGCGGAAGCTATTGTGGAAATTCGCCGTCAAACCGACAACGGCACCATCAATATGAATACCAATGCTGGCAATACGGCAGGCATTCAAAAGATTGTGGACGCAGGCATTGACTCTCTGCGGGTGAGCTTAAACAGCGGTACCGATGAAGTGTATCGGGCTTATTACCGGCCCACCAACTATACGTTGGACAATGTGCGTCAGTCCTTGCGGTATGCCGCCGATCATGGCGTGTATACCTATCTGAATCTTTTGACCTTTCCGGGTATAAACGATTGCAGCGACGAGGTGGAAAGTTTATTGCAGCTCGTGCGCGAGCATGACGTAAAAGCTATCCAGGTACGCAACCTCAATATCGACCCGGAAACGATGAAGCCTATTTTCGGGTTGCTGACGGAAGAACCATTGGGCGTGCCTGCTTTTTTGCAGATTTTAGCGGAAGAATTGCCGCAGGTGGCCATTGGCAATTACACCAAACCTTTTCGCAGAAAAACGAAAAATCGGTAAAAAAATCATTGACTAATTGTGCCGAAAATATTATACTAACTAAATGTAATGTGCAATTCGGGAATTCCAATAGAAAGAGGTGTAACGGATGAAAGAAGGTATTCACCCAAAATATGAGACTGTAAAAGTTATCTGCGCTTGCGGTAATGAATTCGAAACCAGATCTACTTCTAAACATGATATTAAAGTAGAAATCTGCTCTCAGTGCCATCCTTTCTACAGCGGTAAACAGCGTGTCCATGCTGCTGCTGGTAGAGTAGAAGCATTTAACAAGAAATTTAATAGAGGCTAATTGCCAAAACATAAGGAGTATCAGTTCCAAGGAGCTGGTACTCTTTTTTGTTTGCACAATGTAAAAATCAACAAAGTAAATTTCCACAGAAGGTGTCAAGTGTTGTTTACACCTCGATTTTTCGCAGCAGTTCCATAGTTCCGCAGAGGGTGTCAACTGCTGTTTGCACGTTCTGGCGTTGCAGCGGTTTTCCATATCAGGTAGTGTTTCGTCTTGTTGAGCGCCCATCGGTATGGCGTGAAGCGTCTTCCTCCTGCAATTTCATCACGGTGTCAA
>CABQBF010000012.1 GCA_902462325.1 uncultured Peptococcaceae bacterium | reverse complement strand
GCCTGTGCGCAGACTTGTGAAACGGTCAATAAGAGTAGTAAAAGTATATAATTGCTATATAGACTCTAATCATTCCGTCAAATCTGGATTTTCCTTTTTGGATCCTCTGTATTTCGATCAGGTTGTGTATTTATAGTATCACAGCGTAGTTGTTGTCCCGCTTAAAATACAGAGTATTATAATCGTTCAGATAGAAGCGCAAGCTGTGCACGTAGCATGGTTTGCGCTTTTTTGTTTTGTGGTGCCAATTAGGAGGGGAAAAACTTGACAATTACACAACCCCGTTTGGATCAGAATCGAGCTCCCATCTACGAGGCGTTGGAAACTTTTCGACGTATGCGAGTCGTTCCTTTTGATGTGCCTGGCCATAAACGAGGTAGGGGGAATCCAGAGCTGACAGCGTTTTTAGGGCAGCAGTGTGTTGGTGTGGATGTCAACAGTATGAAGCCACTGGATAATCTGTGTCATCCTGTTTCTGTTATCCGCGAGGCAGAAGAATTGGCTGCCGATGCTTTTGGCGCAGCACATGCGTTTCTGATGGTGGGCGGCACTACAAGCTCTGTGCAAAGTATGATCCTGACTGCGTGCAAGCGCGGCGATGAGATCATTTTGCCGCGCAATGTTCATAAAAGCGTTATCAATGCGCTGGTTTTATGCGGTGCAGTGCCTGTGTATGTGAATCCGGAGGTAGATCAGAGGTTAGGTATTTCTCTGGGTATGCAGCGGGAGCAGGTTGCGAAAGCGATCGCCGAGCACCCGAACGCGGTGGCAGTTTTGGTAAACAATCCTACTTATTATGGGATTTGCAGCGATTTACGAGCGATCGTGAAGATGGCTCATAATGCTGGGATGCTCTGTCTGGCAGACGAGGCGCACGGTACGCATTTTTATTTTGGCGGCGGACTTCCGGTTTCGGCTATGGCGGCAGGGGCTGACATGGCGGCTGTGTCTATGCATAAAAGCGGAGGCAGTCTGACGCAGTCCAGTCTGTTGCTGATCGGGCCTAAGGTCCATGCGGGTTACGTGCGGCAGATCATTAATTTGACGCAGACCACCTCGGGTAGCTATCTTCTGATGTCCAGTTTAGATATCAGCCGACGTAATCTGGCCCTGCGGGGGCGAGAGGTGTTTCATCAGGTAGCAGACATGGCGGAGTATGCGCGGCATGAGATCAATGGGGTAGGCGGCTACTATGCCTTTGGCCGGGAATTATTGAACGGAAACTCGGTGTTTGACTTTGACACCACAAAATTAAGTGTGCATACTCTGGACATCGGATTGGCCGGAATTGAGGTCTATGACGTTTTGCGGGATGAATATGATATTCAAATCGAATTTGGAGATATTGGTAATATTCTTGCCTATCTCTCTATGGGTGATCGCTCTCAGGAGCTGGAACGACTGGTCAGTGCGCTGGCTGAAATACGTCGTCGCTACCAAAAAGATAAGACTGGACTTTTAAATCAGGAGTACATTGAGCCGAAAGTTGTTATCAGTCCACAGGAGGCATTTTACGCGCAAAAGGTCAGCTTGCCACTGGCAGAAAGTGAAGGACGGGTATGCAGCGAGTTTGTTATGTGTTATCCGCCCGGTATTCCTATTTTGGCTCCAGGAGAACAGATCACCGCAGAAATTTTAGAGCATATCTGGTATGCAAAAGAAAAAGGCTGCAGTATGACTGGCTCGGAAGATCCCAGCCTGCAGCAGATCAACGTATTGGTATGAAAGGCGGTGCTAAGATGGAAATGTGGTTCAGTGAGTTCCATACTCCCGACGTCAAGCATAGTATTCGGATAACAAGACATTTGTATTCCAAACGAAGCGACTATCAACAAATAGATATTTTTGAAACGCCAGAGTTTGGCCGTGTGCTGACGCTGGACGGTAATGTTATGCTAACAGAACGGGACGAGTTTATTTATGATGAGATGATTACCCATGTGCCTATGGCGGTGCATTCTGGCATAAAGGATATCCTTGTGATCGGCGCCGGAGACGGCGGCGTAGTGCGAGAACTGACCCGGTATGACAGAGTGGAGCGTATCGACTTGGTGGAAATGGATCCCCATGTTGTTGAAGCCTGTCGCACCTATCTGCCCAGCAATGCCTGCCGAATGGATGACCGTCGGGTACACATTCATTTTGAAAACGCTTTAAAATTCATTCGCCGTCGTGAGGCTGCTTATGATCTGATCATTGTAGATTCTACCGATCCTTTTGGCCCTTCCGAGGGGCTGTTTACCCGAGAGTTTTATGGAAATTGTTACAATGCCTTGCGGGCGGATGGTATCATGGTTAACCAGCAGGGCAGTCCGTTCTATGCGGAAGATGCCAATGCTATGCAGCGCAGCCATAAGCGTATTGTCAGCACCTTCCCTATCAGTCGGGTCTATCAGGCGCATATCCCTACGTATGCGGCGGGATACTGGCTATTTGGGTTTGCCAGCAAAAAATATCATCCGATTGATGATTTGAACACAGAAGCATGGAAAGCCTTGCATTTACACACCCGTTACTATACCCCCAGACTGCATGTGGGAGCGTTTTTTCTACCTGCATTTTTGGAGGAAATGCTGCAGGAAGTAGAGGAGTGAAAAACATGCTGCAACCTAACATTGAAACCTTTATCGGCTGTAACAGTGATTATTCCGGCGCTCGCATTGTGCTTTACGGCGCGCCCTTTGATTCCACGACCAGCTTTCGTCCTGGCGCTCGGTTTGGCCCTTCCGCTATGCGGCACGAGAGCTTTGGGCTGGAGACCTACAGCCCCTATCAGGATGCTGATTTGATCGATTGTGCCGTATTTGACAGTGGAGACATGGAATTGTGCTTTGGCAGTGCTGAAGCAGCTCTGAAGGATATTGAAGCGAGGGCTGCGGAAATCCTGCGGGACGGCAAGCTGCCCCTGCTGCTGGGCGGAGAACACCTGGTTACTCTGGGTGCGGTGCGTGCGTTGACGAAGCACTATCCTGAGCTTCATATTGTTCATTTTGACGCCCATGCCGATTTGCGGGATGATTATTTAGGGGCGAAATTCAGCCATGCATGTGTTCTGCGGCGCTGTCATGACTTGCTGGGAGATGGGCGCATCCATCAGTTTTGTATCCGCAGCGGAGAACGGGACGAATTCCGTTTCGCTAAGCAGCATACAGATCTGCATCCGTTCTGTTTTGATGGACTGGAGCAGACCGTTTCTTTCCTAAAAGAGCAAGCGGTTCCCATTTATTTTACGATTGATTTGGATTGCTTAGACCCTTCCGCCTTTTCTGGCACCGGTACACCGGAGGCTGGCGGCATTAGCGTTATCCAATTACTGAAGGCTATTGGCACTGTCTGCACTGCCAATGTGGTGGGAGCCGACGTCAATGAATTGGCTCCGGCCTTAGACCAAAGCGGCGTTTCTACTGCTACGGCCTGTAAGGTATTGCGGGAACTGATTTTGGCACTACACAAATAAAAAATATTATAAAGGAGCGTATAACTATGGGTAAAGTTCTTGTTATCGGTTGCGGCGGCGTTGCCTCTGTGGCCATCCACAAATGCTGTCAGGTAAGCGAGGTTTTTACAGAATTGTGCATTGCCAGCCGTACGAAAGCAAAATGTGATAAGCTGGCAGCTGAGTTGACCCCGAAAACTACAACAAAAATTACGACTGCTCAGGTAGATGCGGATGATATGCAACAGGTCGTCAATTTGATTCGTGCCTATGAGCCGGATCTGGTTATGAATGTTGCGTTGCCTTATCAAGATTTGACGATTATGGAGGCTTGTTTGGCCTGCGGCGTCAATTATATGGATACGGCCAATTATGAGCCTGAAGACACTGATGATCCCCAGTGGCGCGCCGTCTATGAGAAGCGTTGTCGGGAAGCCGGCTTCTCTGCTTATTTTGATTACAGCTGGCAGTGGGCCTACCGCAAAAAATTTGAGGACG
This sequence comes from uncultured Peptococcaceae bacterium, assembly GCA_902462325.1. Taxonomy (GTDB): domain Bacteria; phylum Bacillota; class Peptococcia; order Peptococcales; family Peptococcaceae; genus UBA7185. Next base: position 27,320 of record CABQBF010000012.1, on the reverse strand, counting down.
CCGGCCTGACTGCATTATTAGGCTGTGGCTTTGATCCCGGCGTAACACAGGCATATTGCGCCTACGCCAAAAAGCATGAGTTCGATTCCATCGACACGATCGATATTCTGGACTGCAACGGCGGCGATCACGGCTACGCCTTTGCTACTAATTTCAATCCTGAGGTCAATTTGCGGGAAGTATCTGCTCCCGGCAGTTACTGGGAGGATGGTCGCTGGGTAGAGATCCCGGCTATGAGTATCAAACGGGAATATGAGTTTGATCAGGTGGGTCCTAAGGATATGTACCTGCTTCATCATGAGGAAATTGAGAGTCTTGCCTTGAATATTTCGGAAGTAAAGCGCATCCGGTTCTTTATGACCTTTGGACAAAGTTATCTGGACCATATGCGCTGCTTGGGAAATGTGGGTATGCTGTCCACAAGCCCTGTGGAATTTGAAGGTCGGCAGATCGTGCCTATCAAATTTCTGAAGGCGCTGCTGCCAGATCCGGCCAGCTTGGGGGCCCGCACCAAAGGGAAAACCAATATTGGCTGCATCTTCACCGGAAAAAAAGATGGCAAACAAAAATCCTATTATATCTACAATGTGTGTGACCATCAGGAATGCTATCGTGAGGTAGGAAGCCAAGCTGTCAGCTATACCACCGGTGTCCCCGCTATGTGCGGCGCGTTGATGCTGCTGACTGGTCAATGGAATAAGCCCGGCGTTTATACAGTGGAGGAGTTCGATCCTGATCCATTCCTGGAAGCCCTGGATCGATATGGCCTGCCCCGAAGAGAAAACTGGGCGCCAGCTCTGGTGGACTGATGGCAACGCGTCAAGTAAAAGATTCCCGCCCACCTTTTGCAGGGCTGAACGGGCGGGTTCCGGAAGAATTATTTGGCTCTCTGCCTACTCCCTGTTATATTTTGGACGAAGCTGCGTTGCGCCGTAACGGTGAGATATTGGCCGGCGTAGCTGAACGGACAGGCTGTCGCATATTGTTAGCGCAAAAAGCCTTTGCCAACTACGATCTTTATCCGATTTTGGCCCCTTACCTGGCAGGGACAGAGGCTAGCGGTCTGTATGAGGCTCGGCTGGGAGCTGAGGAAATGCCGGAAAAAGAGGTTCATGTATTCTGCGGCGCATATAGAGAGGAAGAGTTTGAAGAACTCTTGCGCTATGCTGACCATATCGTGTTCAACTCTCCCCGTCAATTGAAAAAATTCGGTCTGATGGCTAAAGCGGCGGGTAAAAGTGTAGGTTTGCGGATCAATCCAGAATGTTCTACGCAGGCGGGACATGAGATTTATGATCCTTGCGCTCCTGGCAGTCGTTTGGGTACGACCCGTGCCCAGTGGAATGACAGCATGACGCCCCCGCTGATCGATTTGTTGGATGGACTGCACTTCCACACGCTATGCGAACAGGATTCCGATGCTTTGGAGATTACGCTGAAGGCGGTAGGAGACCGTTTTGGAGACATTCTGCCCCGCATGAAATGGTTGAATATGGGCGGCGGACACCATATTACCCGACCAGGTTACGATATTTCGCGATTAGAGCAATGCATTGTTATGGCGCGGCGGCAATGGGGTGTGCAGGTATATCTGGAGCCGGGGGAGGCCTGCGCTTTCAATGCGGGTTACCTTGCTGCCCGTGTATTGGATGTGCTTCAAAATGGTAATACACAGATTGCTATTTTGGATGTCAGCGCCGCCTGTCATATGCCAGATGTACTAGAAATGCCTTACCGTCCGCCGCTATATGGTGCCGACGAGCCGGGGAGGTCAGCCTTTACCTTTCGTCTTGGCGGCCCTACTTGTCTGTCCGGGGATATCATTGGCGACTATAGCTTTCATGCTCCCCTTCAAGAGGGTAGCCTGCTGCTATTTGGGGACATGGCCATCTATACCACCTGCAAAAACAACACGTTCAACGGAATGCCGTTGCCAAGTATTTTTGTTCTGCGTGCGGATGGACAACGACACTGTCTGCGTACATTTGGATATACGGAGTTTAAATGTCGTTTAGGCAGCTCTGATCCAGATGCACAATCTGAATGCTATTGATTGCCGCGTCAACGGCGTTGTATTTGAACTGCAGGCATTTGCTCATAGTAAGGGCTCACAGCTAGTTTAGACTGAAAAACGCATAAAATATAAAAGCGCTGTTAAATACTACCAAACAGGGTATTTTGACAGCGCTTTTATGTTTAATCTTCATATGGGCAGATGCTTCCATTTGATTAAGATTTTGAATATATTAAATAGATTTTTATGATGATATGGCTTAAATTCTGTTGGAAAGTGAAGTTTACGCACAGATTTATTGATGATTTTGTATTGATAATCACTAAAAAATAAGAAAGATATTGCAGCAGTCGCGGCGATAGCTTTAGAAAAACGAAAAAGGCTGCTGCATGTGGGTTCTGTCGTTGTCTTCTGTGTGGACAAAAGAGCAGAACTGTATGCAACAGCGTTTGGGGTGTTATTCTTTGGTTGGCGTAACGCGGACAAACATAGTTTCCAGTTCTTCCACGAAGCCAGATACCGGCTTGCCATTGGCGATATCCTCGCCGATTTCTTTCATTCTGGTGAAGGTATCGGCGTCTTCCATGACGTAAACGGTTTCGATTTCTGCGTCAGTTTTTTTGACTACATTGCTGATTTCTTCTTTCAGCGTAGCAGACTCGGCAGTATCGGCTGTTTCGTCGATGGCAACGGACACATAGGCCATTTTTTCAGAGATAACAGTGCGGGCGTCTTTTACCTGGGCTACATCGTTCACCACAGCGTCGGCGATTTTTTCTGCGCGCTGGTGCAAAGCGGTGTTGTCCACGGTATCGTCTGTCCCATTGTCGTCCTTTTGGTCAGCGGCGTTGTTGCTGCCAGAGACGTTGTTTTGCGCGTTGTCAGTCTGATTATTGGCAGCCGGCGGCGTTTGCTGGGTGTTGTTATTTCTGCTGCAGCCGGTAAAAATCAGGCAGGACACGCACAGTAAGGCAACGGATAACACAAAAAATTTCTTTTTTCGAGAAAACATATCTTGACCTCCTTTGGTTCAATGGCTATAGTATTTGACAAAACCATATTTCTATACAGCTTTTTGTGTAATCAAAAAAATTTTTTGTTTTTTTGCAGGCTAGAAAGATGGGCAGAACGGGACACGGCGAAAAAGGAGAAATAAGATATGAAACAACGGGTTTTAGTAATTGGCGGCGGCGCCAGTGGGATGATGGCGGCTCTGACAGCGGCAGAGGCTGGCGCGGCGGTAATGCTGCTGGAAAAAAACGATCGGCTGGGAAAAAAAATGCTGATTACTGGCAAGGGCCGCTGCAATGTGACAACCAATAAGGATATTACCGAAATCATCAACAGCTTTGTGCATAACGGAAAATTTTTATATACGGCGTTAAACAGTTTTTCTAATCAACAGGTGCAGCAATTTTTTGAAGCGTCTGGCGTACCTTTGAAGGTGGAAAGAGGTGAGCGGGTGTTTCCGGTGTCGGACCAAGCTAAGGATATCGTCAACGCTTTGCGCCGTAAACTGCAGAAAGCGGGCGTGGATTTTTGGCTGAATGCGCCTGTGAAAGAGGTTTTGCTGGAAAACGGTCAGGCTGTGGGTGTGCTGCTGCCCAATGGCCGAAAGCTGATAGCGGACGCTGTGATTGTGGCTACCGGCGGCGCCTCTTATCCTGGCACCGGCTCCACCGGCGACGGGTACCATTTCGCCCGCAAGGCGGGGCATACCATTGTGCCGCTGCGCCCGTCGCTGATTCCGTTGGAGTGTAAGGAGAGCTGGATCAAAGAATTGCAGGGCTTGAGCTTAAAAAATGTGACGTTTACCATAGAAACACTGGAGGGCAAGAAGCTGGCGCAGGAATTTGGCGAACTATTGTTCACCCATTTTGGCGTGTCGGGGCCGATTGTTTTATCGGCCAGTTATCGGGCGGTGGATTATTGGCAAAAGCAAAAGCAGCCCCTGGTGGCCAGCATTGACTTTAAACCGGCCTTGAGCCGTGAAAAGCTGGACGCCCGTCTGCTGCGGGAAATTGAGGAGCAAAAGAAAAAGCAACTGAAGAACAGCCTGCATACGTTGCTGCCCAGCAAATTGGTTCCTGTTTTTATTGCACGCTGCGGTATTTTTCCAGAAAAGGCCATGCATCAGATTACCCGGGAAGAACGGCAGCGTATGGTAGAGCTGCTGAAGGATTTCCGCTTCACCTTAACCGGCGCTCGGCCGCTGGAAGAGGCCATTGTAACCGCTGGCGGCGTTAGTGTGAAAGAGATTTCGCCCAAAACCATGGAGAGCAAATTGGTAAAGAGGCTGTATTTTACCGGAGAGGTGTTAGATATCGACGGCATGACCGGTGGATTTAATCTGCAAGCTGCTTTTTCTACCGGATATTTGGCGGGGATTGCTTGCACAAATGACCATTCTGCATTAAAATAGTAATAATAACCAACAATGGGGTGAGATTATGACCTATGGTAGTAAAAAGATTGCCAGAATTGCTTTGCGCATGGCATTGACAGAAACGCGGGAAGAAGAAAATCAGGAGAAGAAGAAAAACGCGGCCCAGGGCATTAAGACAGCGGCTGTGGATTTTGGCGGCGAGTATCTTTCGTCGATTAATAAAATTGTGGAGCATGCCATTGTGGCAGGAAAACGGGAGGGCATCATCGGCGATACCCATTCGGAGGAAGGCGCCATTGCCGGCGCCACCAGAGAAGCCCTGTCTCAAATTCAGAATAAGGCCATCGGCTTGAATGTGGGCGGTAAGCTGGGCATTGCCCGCTATCAGGACCATCTAAGCATTTCGGTCTTTTTGGGCGTGGGATTGCTGCATTTAGATGAAGTGGCTGTGGGACTGGCCCACCGGACCATATCCTAGTGAGGTGTGTATGTTGAAGCAAACATTACAGATTGCCATAGACGGGCCGGCCGGTGCAGGAAAAAGCTCGGTGGCTAAGGTGCTGGCTAAGCGGCTGAATTGTATTTATCTGGACACCGGCGCCATGTATCGGGCTGTTACTTGGCTTGCCATGCAGCAGAACATTGCCTTTGATGATTTGGCGGCGCTGGGCCGTCTGCTGGAAACGCTGCAGCTGCAGTTTAAAGAGGAAAATGGCGTGCAGCGGCTGTACTGCAATGGGGTGGATGTCACAGAAGCCATTCGCTCTACAGAAGTATCGGCCAACGTGTCGGCCATTGCTATGATTCCGCTGGTGCGGGAAGCGTTGGTAGCGCAGCAGCAGCGGATTGCCGCCGATTGCGATGTGCTGATGGATGGCCGCGATATCGGCACCACGGTATTGCCCCATGCCCAGTATAAATTTTTCTTGACCGCTTCTTTAGAAGAACGGGCGCGCCGCCGTTATTTAGAATTGCAGGAAAAGGGCGTGGCGGTGGATTTGGAACAGCTCAAGCAGGATATTGAGCAGCGGGATCAAAAAGACTCTCAGCGAGCCGTTTCACCTTTGGTACAAGCGCCGGACGCAGAATTGATTGACACCAGTCAGTTAACTTTTGAAGAGGTTGTAGAAAAACTTTTTTATAAGATTGCAAAATAACTATTTCACTTCCTGCGTTTATCCGTTATAATAGAAGGGTAATTGATTTATTTGAAAAAGGAGCTGATGGAGTGAACTTTCAGATAGCTCCCCATGCAGGTTTCTGTTTTGGTGTGAAAATGGCCATCCAAAAGGGAGAGGAACTGGTCAAAAGCGGACATGTTCCCATTGCGACGCTGGGGCCGCTCATTCACAATCCGCAGGAGGTAAAACGGCTGGAAAGCTTGGGCATCTATGCTCGGGATACCTTTGAGGAAATTTGTGAAGATACGGTGCTGATTCGTACCCACGGCGTTGCGCCTCATGTTTATGAGGAAGCCAAAAAACGGGGGCTGGAGTTATATGACTGTACCTGTCCTTTTGTGAATAAAGTACAGAAGATTGCACATGAACACAGTCAGAACGGATATCTTGTATTGATTCTGGGAAATCGCAACCATCCCGAGGTTCAGGGTATTTTGGGTTGGGCCGGTGATCACGGCGTTGCATTTCAGGACATCGCCGAGCTGGAACAGCTGGAACTAAGGGGACGCAAGCTGTGTCTGGTTGCACAGACAACAGAAAATCTGGAGCGCTTTGAAAAAGCGGTACAGGCTTTAAAACAGTATGAGATTGCCGATTTGGCAGTTTTCAATACCATTTGTTCCGCAACTAGAGAGCGGCAGAGCGCCGCGCTGGAATTGGCGGGCACAGTGGAGCTTATGCTGGTGATTGGTGGCTCAAATAGTGCCAACACGCAAAAACTGGCAAACATCTGCCGGCAGAACGGTTGCCGCACTGAACATATCGAATCAGTTGACGAAATTGATACGCGTTGGTTTGATGGTGTAAAAAATGTAGGAATAACAGCGGGCGCATCAACGCCTGACTGGATTATCAGGGAGGTTACTTTAAAAATGGAAGAATTAATGACAATGGAACAGGGTTTAGAAAGCTATGGTATTTTGGGAGAAGTGGGCCGGCATGACATCGTGACTGGTACAGTAGTAAAAATAGATAATGACGAAGTTCTGGTTGATATCGGCGGCAAATCGGAAGGCATTATTCCAATCCGCGAACTGAGCTTCACCAAAAATGTAAATCCGGAAGACGTTGTAAAAGTAGGCGATGAAATTCGCGTGATGGTAATTAAAGAAGAAAACAGCGACGGCAATGTGCTGTTGTCCAAAAAACGGGTGGATCAGGCCGACGCTTTGGAAAACCTGAGAGAAATTTATAACGAAGGCAAAATCATTGAAGCGCCTGTTGTAGATGTGGTAAAAGGCGGCGTAATCGTTGATATCGGAACCAGAGGCTTTGTGCCTGCTTCCCGTTTGGACATCAAATATATCGAAGATATCAAATCCTTCGTTGGACAGACTTTGCAGTTCAAAATTATCAAATTTGAACCGGAAGCCAGAAAAATTGTGCTGTCCCGTCGTGAAATTCTGGAAGAAGCAGAAAAAGCACGGAAAGAAGAACTGTGGAGTTCCATCGAAGAAGGTCAGACCAGAAAAGGGATTGTCAGAAGACTGGCTGCTTTCGGCGCTTTCGTTGATTTAGGCGGCGTAGACGGGCTGCTGCATGTGTCCGAAATGGGCTGGGGCCGTGTAAAAAATCCTGGCGATGTGGTAAAAGTTGGCCAGGAAATCGAAGTGTATGTACTGGCTGTCAATAAAGAAAAAGAAAAAATCTCTCTGGGCTTGAAACAACTGATTGCCAACCCATGGGACAGCGCTGCCGAAAAATATGCAACCGGCAATGTAGTAACCGGCAAGGTTGTACGCATTGTGCCGTTCGGCGCTTTTGTACAGCTTGAAGACGGCGTAGACGGTCTGGTTCATATTTCTCAGATTTCTTGGGAACGGGTAGAAAAAGTAGAAGATGCTTTGCAGATTGGTCAGGAAATCAGCGCCAAAGTATTGGAACTGGATATTGAAAACAAAAAGATCAGCCTGAGCATCAAACAGTTGACGGAAAGACCAGCCAAGGAAGCTCCGGCGCCAGCGAAAGAAGCTGCAGCTGCAGAAGAAGAAAAACCAGAAGAAGAAATTCCGGTTGTGCAGGAAGAAATGGGCAGCACCATCGGGGATGTATTCAACAACTAAGCAGGAAGGCAATTTCATAACGCTATCTATTCGCTAGGTAGCGTTATTTTTTTAATTTATAACTTTTTGCTAAGCACACAAATAACAGAATGGAGGGATGCGGATGGCCAGTAAAGCCAATATTTTGTTGGTAGATGATTATGAAGTGAATTTGGAGCTGTTGGAGGCTTATCTGGAATTGAGCGGCATTCCCATGAATATCTACAAAGCCTATACGGTAGCGGAGGCCTATGCGCAGATTGAGCAGCGAAGTCTGGATTTGATTTTATTGGACGTGATGCTGCCCGACGGTTCTGGTTATGATGTGTGCCGCCATTTGAAGGGATTTCGGCTCTATCAGAATATTCCGGTAATTATTTTAACGGCGCTGAACGATAAACGGAGCATGCTGGAAGGCTTGAAGGCCGGCGCCGATGAATTTTTGACCAAGCCGGTGGACAGCCACGAACTGATTTTGCGGGTAAAAAATCTGTTGAAGATGAAAACCATTGCCAACGATTTGGACGCGCGGTATAGCCAGCTTCATCGGGAATTGGTTATCGCTACCGAGCTGCAAAAAAGTTTTCTGCCGCGCACCGTGCCCGAGTATGACGGCTTGCAAATTGAGGTACTCTATAAACCGAGCAGCTTTATTGGCGGCGATTTTTATGACTTCCTGCAAATTGATGGGCAGCATTTGGGTGTTTTAATCTGCGATGTGAAAGGTCATGGCGTGGCCTCGGCCATGATAACAGCCACCATTAAATTTCAGCTTTATGACTTGAAACGGCAGTATTTATATCCTGAATTGCTGTTGGAGCAGTTGAATAACCGGTTGGAACAGTTCTTCAGCAGTACGGCCAATGATTATTTTGTGACCGCCTTTTACGGTGTGTTGGATTTAGAGCGCCGTACGTTCCGTTACAGCAATGCCGGGCACAGCAATCCCTGCCTGTGCCGGCAGGAGGAAATTGTGCTGCTGGAAAATGAGCAGGGCTTGCCGCTGGGTATTTTGTCCGGTACGGGTTATGATAGGCAGGAGATCACGCTGCAGCCCGGCGAAGAATTGTTTTTGTATACCGACGGAATTTTTGAAATCGAGCTGCGGCAGAAGCCGGTCAAAAGCTGCAGCAGCTTGTTAGACTTTTTTGCCGGAGAGGATCGGCCGGTGACCATGCAGCAAATTCATGAATTGCAGCGGGAGATTTATCGATATACCGCAAAAAATCAGATTGCCGATGATATCAATTATATTGCAGTGCGGCTAGAGGAGAAGGAGTGATTGGGATGTGTGAAGTATATTTGGAAAAGAAAGCTGCTTATGTGATTGCGACCCTGCGCGGAGAGCTGATTTTGGGCTGTACCAGTGAAATAAAAGAGAAAGTAAAAGCTTATGCCGAAGAACATCAGCTATACCGTTTGGTGGTGGATTTGTCCCAAGTTAGCTTTATCGATTCTTCCGGATTAGGCGCTCTGATTGCCTGGTTCAAAATGGCCAACCAGAAGCAGGGGAAAGTGGTATTTTGCGCGCCCAGTGCGCAGGTGGGCAAGGTGATTGGCTATGCCAAGCTGGACAAAATTTTTACCATGGCCGATTGCATGGAAATGGCAGAAAAAGCTGTGTTGGCGTAATCTCAAAAGAAAAAAACAAGCTACTGGTCTCGTCTGTAAAACGGCGAGGACAGCAGCTTGTTTTTTTATGCTAGAACATTCTTAAATTAAGTTAACGTCTTCATTGTTGATGATTTTTTTTACAGTGCGCATAGAGCACATTTTTCCGCACATGGTGCAGCTATCCTGATGCTCTGGCGTAGATTCCGCCCGATAGCGGCGGGCTTTATCCGGATCCAGCGCCAATTCAAATTGCTTTTCCCAATCCAGCGCAGCGCGGGCGGTACTCATGGCGTCATCCCAAGCGCGGGCGCCCGGCACGTTTTTGGCGATATCGCCGGCATGGGCGGCAATCTTAGCGGCAATGATGCCTTCCTTCATGTCCTCCAGGTTGGGCAGGCGCAAATGTTCTGCCGGTGTTACATAGCACAGGAAATCCACCCCTTTGGAAGCAGCCAGCGCGCCGCCGATGGCGGAAGTGATGTGATCGTAGCCGGGCGCTACATCGGTAACCAGCGGCCCCAACACATAAAATGGCGCATTGTGGCACAGCTTCTTCTCTAAAACAACATTGGCTTCAATTTCGTTGATGGCCATGTGGCCAGGCCCTTCAATCATAACCTGTACGTTCCGTTCCCAGGCCCGTTTGGTCAATTCGCCCAAAATCATCAGCTCTTCAATCTGGATATTGTCGGTGGCGTCGTGGATACTGCCGGGACGGCAGGCGTCGCCCAGGCTCAAAGTAACGTCAAATTCTTCGCAGATGTCCAGAATTTGGTCAAAGTAAGTGAACATGGGGTTTTCTTTTTGATTGAGCTCCATCCAGGCGAACAATAGCGAGCCGCCGCGGGACACAATATGGGTCAGGCGGGCGTTGTTTTTGATTTTATCGGCAATCCGTTTTAGCAAACCGCAATGCACCGTCACAAAATCCACACCGTCTATGGCATGCTGGCGAACAACGCGGATAAATTCGTCTTCGGTAATATCCTTGAGTTCCTTTTCCAGATATCCAACCGCATCATAGATGGGCACCGAGCCAATCATAGCCGGACTCATAGCCACCAGTTGTTCGCGGAATTCCCGGGTTTTGCCGTAATTGCTCAAATCCATAATGGCTTCCGCTTTCATGTCGATGGCAGTGCGCACCTTTTCCATTTCTTTTTCCAAATCACAGCAATCGCGGGAAATGCCCAAGTTGACGTTGATTTTCGTTTTTAACCCCAAACCGATGCCTTCAGGGCTGAGGCTGGTATGCCGTTTGTTGGCAGGAATTACGACGCTTCCTTCGGCAATGCGTTCCCGCAGTATGTCCACATTTATATTTTCTTTGGCTGCGACGATTTCCATTTGCGGGGTGATGATTCCCTTGCGCGCAGCGTCCATCTGAGTTGTATAAGTCACGGCTTGTCCCTCCTGTAATTAGTCTCCCTGTGGGAGAAAATCTGTAACTTTATTGTACCTTATTTAAGCGGTATTGGAAAGTCTTTCTCCCGAAAAGTTGGGCAGAATTCTGTTAGGTTTTTTTATAAGATTGTGTTTGGCGATGATTTATACTTGCGTATTTGTGCAGAAATTCAGTATAATAAAAATAGTCTGAGTAAACGGTACTGGAGGATTTTCATTGAAATTGATTGTATCAAAAAAACGGTTGCTGTTTGTAGGAGGTATGACAGTTTTTTGTCTGCTTTTACTGGCAACGCATATGGAATTATTTTTTGTCCGGGGGCACCTGTCGGAAAATATGCTGTCGGTGGTTATGCTGCTGTTGCTTGGCGGCTGTTATGTGCAGTCGGCGCGGTTGGAGCTGCCTAAAGTTTTGAATGGCCTTTGGATGATTGCCGCCTTTTTGTTTTTGCCTTATGTGATGGTGTATCTTGTAGAACATTTGGCAGGGCAGGATGCGAGCCTATTGACGTCTAATATTTTTTGGCTCAATTATTTTTGGTGCCAGGTTGTCTATTTGCTGCTTTTTGCCCTTACCAATCAGTATCGGTGCAGCGTAGTGTTTGGCTCGGTGATTTGCTTCGTAGTGGGCGCGGTCAATTATTTTGTGCTGTTGTTTCGCAGCAGCCCCTTTCAGTTGTCCGATATTTTGTCTATCGGCACAGCGGCTGACGTGGCCGGCAATTATGTGATTGCGCTGAATTATGATTTATTATGGACAGGCAGCGTGGCCTTTTTTGCCATTTGCGTTGCTTGTGTAGCGGAGTTTCGCCAAAAACGACGGCATTGGCATCATTTTGCAGGCAGCTTGGTGCTGCTGGCTCTGCTGCTGTTTTCTGTTAATCAGTTTTATACGGACGATACCTGGAATGGAAATAACCTGACCATGAATTTCTGGAATCCCTTGCAGAGCTATGAAGAAAACGGAACGGTCCTATCCTTGGCTATGGAGGGTAAATATCTGCGGCCGGAAAAGCCGGAGCATTATTCGGCAAAAGCGGCGGAAGACATTATGCTGGACCATCTATCGGCAGAGCCGGCAATTGCCGAATTAGAGCAGAAAGCCGATAAGACAAAGGCTTTTGAAGAACCGCAAACAGAAATCCAACTGGCAGCTACAAGCACGGACTTACCGGAAAAGCCTAATATCATTGCCATTATGAATGAATCCTATTCGGACTTGAGTATCTTGGGTGATTTTGAAACCAGCGTGCCCTATATGTCCTTTTATCAATCGCTGCAGGAAAATACCATTCGCGGCAATCTGTCGGTCAGCGTGCTGGGCGGCGGCACCTGCAACAGTGAATTTGAATTTTTAACAGGGTTGAGCATGGCGTTCCTGCCATCGGGCGTGATGGCCTATCAGCAGTATATCAACGACGATTTGGACAGCTTGGCTACGATTTTAAAAGCACAGGGCTATAAAGCGGTGGCCTTTCATCCCGGCAAGCCGGATAGCTGGCAGCGGGACAAGGTCTATCCCTATTTAGGCTTTGAAGAATTTTTGACAGAAGAAGATATGGAAAATCCCCAATATATGCGGGAAGCTTATGTAACCGACAGCAGCGATTACCAAGAAGTCATCAAGCTGTTTGAAGAAAAGGGCGATGAAAAGCTATTCTTGTTTAACGTCACCATTCAAAATCATGGCGGTTATCAACTCAACACGGTGGATATTCCCAAATGGGTGTCCCTGAGAGGAAGCATAGAGCGTTATCCGGAAACGGAGCAGTATCTGTCCATCATGCACGCTTCCGACAAAGCGCTGCAGGAGTTGATTACCTATTTTGAGAAAGTAGAGGAACCGACGCTCATCGTATTCTTTGGCGATCACCAGCCCAGCGTCGAAAGCCAATTTATCGAAACGCTGCTGGGCAAACCGCTGAGCGCCCTGAACATGGAAGAAGTGCAGCTTCGTTACAAGGTACCCTTCTTCATTTGGGCCAACTATGATATCGAGGAGCAATCTTACGAAAACCTCAGCGCCAATTATCTGTCCACCCTGACCTTAAAAACAGCAGGCATCGAGCTGCCGGTTTATAATCAGTATTTGGACAGCCTGCAGCAGAAGCTGCCAATTATTAACGGCTTGGGCTATGTCAATGCCGATGGCGAATACCATTATTTCAGCGATGAAACCGACGAAACAGAGCTGATTGAAGGCTATAAAATCGTCCAGTACAACTACCTGTTTGGCGGGCGCGGCCGGTTAAATGAATTTTACACCGTCAATTATGACAGCGAATGATAGATAAAAATAAAAAAGGTCTCCTCAAGCAGTTGACCTTTTGTGAGACGGACAAGGATGCTGCGGCCAGTGGCTGCAGTATCTTTTTTGTCATGGGGAGTGGGATTGTGTTATAATAAAAACAAGAGCAGGAGAGAGGGAGGAAGATCACGATGGAATGGGAGGAACATTTTCCCGACGGCAGGGCGATGGTGCAGGGCGCAAAGCAGCGCATAGAAGGAGAAGAAAAGCCCATTCGCTATATTAACGGCCGCTATAAGCTATGCGGAGAGCCGGAGAGCCGCTGGCTCTATAATATCCGCTATACCGTGGAGGAAGAAACGCTGCTGCTGACGGAGCAGGAGCAGGATAAAGAGGTGCGCCTGCCGCTGGCTCAGGTGGAATATTTGAAGCTGCGGCCCTTTTATTTTGCCGCCTGCATTGGCTTTAAGGCCTTTGTATTTTATAACGAAGGCGCTTGCTGAACATGGCGGCGCTGTTATTGCATACAGAAACCATGAATACAATATTACAGGCAGAAAAATACTTGACAAAGCGCAAGACAGCCACTATACTATAAAACATAGAGAACAGCAAAGGCGCTGTGAGTGGGAACACTTGCAGTGCCTTTTTTCTTTTCTTTCAACTGTTATAATACTGTAAAATCCTGCTTCGAAAAGAAAAAGGCTGAATGATTGAAACTAGATGGAGGTTGAAACAATGGGAAACAAAATGATTGATGTTCCAGAAATGTTTGGCAGCATGGTGTTTAATGATGCTGCTATGAAGGCCAAACTGCCGAAAGATGTTTACCTGAAATTAAAAGATACCATTGACCAGGGCGCTGCGTTGGACCCAACGGTGGCCGATGTAGTAGCCAACGCTATGATGGATTGGGCTATGGAAAAGGGCGCTACCCACTTTACTCACTGGTTCCAGCCCATGACTGGCATCACAGCGGAAAAACACGACAGCTTTATCACACCGGCTGCCGGCGGCAGAGTAATGATGGATTTTTCCGGCAAAGAATTAATCAAAGGGGAACCGGACGCCTCCAGCTTCCCGTCGGGCGGCTTGCGGGCAACCTTTGAAGCCCGCGGTTATACCTCTTGGGATCCGACCTCTTACGCCTTTGTAAAAGACCATACCTTGTATATTCCGACGGTGTTCTGCTCCTACAGCGGCGAAGTGCTGGACAAAAAAACGCCGCTCTTGCGTTCCATGGAACTTTTGAGCAAAGAAGCCGTTCGGCTGCTGCGTATTTTGGGCAAGACCGATGTAACCCGCGTTACCACTACCGTTGGCCCGGAACAGGAATACTTCCTGGTAGACCGCGCCCTGTCCTATAAGAGAAAGGACATTCTGTTTACCGGCCGCACCCTGTTTGGCGCTAAACCGCCAAAAGGGCAGGAGCTGGAAGACCACTACTTTGGCGCCATTAAACCGAGAATTACCGCCTTTATGGAAGATTTGAACGAAGAACTGTGGAAGCTGGGCGTGTTGGCCAAAACCGAGCATAATGAAGTTGCGCCTGCGCAGCATGAATTGGCGCCAATTTTCAGCACCACCAACATTGCTACCGACCACAATCAGCTGACCATGGAAGCCTTAAAGGATGTGGCCCGCCGTCACGATTTATCCTGCCTGCTGCATGAAAAACCATTCGCCGGCGTCAATGGCTCCGGTAAGCATAACAACTGGTCCATGTCTACCAATACCGGCGAAAACCTGTTGAGCCCTGGCAAAAAACCGGAAGAAAACATTCAGTTCCTGCTGTTCTTGGTAGCCATTATCAAAGCGGTTGACGAATATCAGGATTTGCTGCGGGTATCGGTTGCCACTGCTGGCAACGATCACCGTTTGGGCGCCAATGAAGCGCCGCCAGCCATTATCTCTATGTTTTTAGGCGATGAACTGAGCGATATTCTGGAATCCTATGAAAAAGGCTTGGAATATGTACCGGTTACTATGCAGAAGATGGAAACCGGCGTAGCTGCACTGCCCAGCTTCCAGAAGGATACCACCGACCGCAACCGGACCTCTCCTTTTGCCTTTACCGGTAATAAATTTGAATTCCGTATGCTGGGCTCCGCTTCTTCCATTTCCGGTACCAATACGGTGATGAATACCATCGCAGCCGACGCCATCGGTTACATTGCCGACCAACTGGAAGACGCAGAAGACGTAACTGCTAAAGCCAAAGAAATCATTCGGGATATCGCCATCAAGCACAAACGGATTATTTTCAACGGCAACAACTATTCGGACGAATGGGTACGGGAAGCCGAAAGCAGAGGCTTGCTCAATCTGAAAAATACTGCCGACGCCATTCCCTATCTGGTAGATGAAAAAAATATTACCCTGTTTACCAAGCATGGCATTTACACTGCCGAAGAATTACATTCCCGCTGCGAAATTTTGTTGGATAATTACTGCAAGGTGTTGCACATTGAAGCGCTGACCATGCTGGAAATGTCCAAAAAAGAAATCATTCCCGCTGTATCCTCCTATTTGAAGGATATGAGCGCTACCGCTACGGCAGTGAAAGCAGTTGTGGCCGACGCCGATTGCTCCATGCAGGAAAGCATCATCCAGAAGGTAGCAGCCTTGTCCGGCTCGCTGTATAAGAAAACAGAGGCGCTGAACGCCGCTGTATTGAACACCAAGAATCACGAAGAAAATATCGAAGACAGAGCGCAGTATTATAAGAATTATATCTTCCCTGGTATGCAGGAATTACGGGCTGTAGCCGATGAGCTGGAAACTTTGGTGGGTGAAGAGTATTGGCCGTTCCCGACGTATGGGGATTTACTCTTCAAGATTTAAGGGCGGGCTTGTTAAATTTCCGTATAGCTGCGTTGTTTTTGATTTTCCTCGCCTTGCGTACCAAAAAGTACGCGTCGCTCGAAAAATCAAAAGCCGCCTAGCTATCCGAAAATTTTCCGGCGCCCTTGGCTAGAGACTTGGGCGAGCGATTATTTATCCGAAAATTTTTCTTTGCCCTTGGTAGAAATAAAATACAATAACATATTCACTGACGCAGGATTTTTCGTCTGAAGCACGCTTTTTGTGCGAATACAACGCAGCTATCGACGAAAAAGAACGGTCAGGCACTTATAAAAACACAAAGGCGTGTTGAGAAGGATTTTATCCTCTCAGCGCGCCTTTTTCATTGCGATAGATACATCAAGTTTGGGGGGAAGTAGTATGTTTTCATCTGTAGATTCTATTTGGGTTTTGTTTGGCGCTGTGCTGGTGTTTTCCATGCAGATTGGCTTCACCATGGTAGAGGTGGGGCTGACCCGATTGAAAAACTCCGGCAATATCATCATGAAAAATGTGATGGACTTATGTTTAGGCTCCGTTGCCTTCTGGTTTATCGGCTTCGGCATCATGTTTGGCGCCGATTTGGTGGGCCTTGTTGGAATTCCCGACTTTTTTGTTCGCGGCAATTACGACAGCACCTTTTCCACCTATACCTTTTTAATCTTCCAGACGGTGTTTTGCGCCACAGCGGCCACCATCGTATCGGGCGCTATGGCAGAGCGCACCAAGTTCAGCGCCTATCTGATTTACAGCGTAGCCATCAGCGCCATTATTTATCCCATTTCCGGCCATTGGATTTGGGGCGGCGGCTGGCTTAGCCAGTTGGGCTTCCACGATTTTGCCGGTTCTACCGCCGTACACATGGTAGGCGGTGTGGCTGCTCTGGTGGGCGCGAAAATTTTAGGCCCCCGCATTGGCAAATATGACGCCGAAGGAAAATCCAAGGCCATTCCGGGCCAGAGCCTGCCCTTGGCGGCCTTAGGGATGTTCATTCTCTGGTTTGGCTGGTTCGGGTTCAACGGGGCTTCCACTGTTTGTGCCACCGGCGACGACGCTTTGTATTCCATGGGCTTGATTTTTGTCAACACCAATCTGGCTGCGGCAACAGCGGCGGCAGCTACCATGTTTGTTACTTGGAAAGCCTACGGTAAGCCTGATGTATCTATGACGCTAAATGGCGCTCTGGCCGGTTTGGTAGGTATTACAGCCGGCTGTGATGCCGTAACGCCGGTGGGCGCATTCGTAATTGGCTTGGTCAGCGGCGTTTTGGTAGTAGGCGCTGTGGAATTGGTAGACAAGGTTTGTAAAATTGACGACCCTGTCGGCGCCATCTCCGTACATGGCGCTTGCGGCGCTGCCGGCACTATCCTGACAGGGCTGTTCGCTCTGGACGGCGGCTTGTTCTACGGCGGCGGCTTGGCTATGACCATCACCCAGTTTATCGGCGTTGTGGTAGTGGCAACCTATGTAGCCGTTGTGATGACTGTAGTGTTTGTCATCATCAAGGCCACCGTGGGGCTGCGGGTGACAGCCGAAGAAGAAATTACCGGTCTGGATGTGGTGGAACATGGCTTGCCGCCTTACACCAACGATTTCAAATCCATGTTTGAAACCGCCTATCACACCAGCCTATGCGACGCCGACGTACCAGTTAGCGTAGAAGAGGCTGTACCGCTAAAAGTGATTCCTGCCAGCGATGATAAGATTTTGGCTTCCGACGTGAAGATTTCCAAAGTGGAAATTATGACCAACGAAAATAAATTTAACGATCTGAAGGCTGCCATGGCCAAGATTGGCGTCAGCGGCATGACCGTTTCCCATGTGCTGGGCTGCGGCTTGCAGAAGGGACAGAAACAGTACTATCGTGGCGTACAGATGGAAATGAATTTGCTGCCCAAAATTAAAATTGAAATTGTTGTATGCAAGGTGCCTGTCGATTTGGTGGTTAACACCGCCCGCAAAGCCTTGTATACCGGCAAAGTAGGCGACGGCAAGATTTTCGTTTACGACTGCGAAAACGTCATCCGTATCCGTACCGCCGACGAAGGCTATGACGCCCTGCAGGATGAAACAGAATAAGCGCAGACGGAAAGAAATGTGCATAGGACTTGTAGAAATCTTCAATAAAGCAGTTTACATTTTTTCCAATCGGGTATAAAATAAAAGTTATTGGAGAATATAAACAGTAGGAAACAATGCATAGGAGGTTTTTACAATGAAAGACGTTATTTTAGCAATCAATATTGATAAACGCAGCACCGCTGCGCCAACCGTTCAGGAAGTGCTGACCAAATACGGAGAAATGATTCATTTCCGTTTGGGGCTGCATGATTTACATCACGGCGAAAACAACGAAAACGGCCGGATCCTGTTGCAGGTAATCGGCGACGATGCCAAAATTCAGGCTTTGCAGGCAGAATTGTCGGCACTGGATTTGGTAAAAGTACAAGCAATGGAACTGGAATAATTTCAGACCAGATACAAAAGCAAGGACTGCCGCACGGAGAAGGTGCTTCCCGGCAGTCCTTTTTTGTTGGCGGCCCCTTCTCTGCAACCAAGGCAAAAGCCCATGAGAAAGTATAATGGCCAAGTGCAATGATAAATTTTTTTATGGCAACGTGTTTTGCTATTTTTTATTTGCCTGTGACCGGTGGGAAATAGTACAATGGGTGCAACGAAAAAAATAACGAAACCAAATTCCAAAACCGAAAGAGGAGGTCTTATCCATGAGTGAATACAGTTGCTTTGATATCATCGGGCCGGTGATGGTTGGCCCGTCCAGCTCCCATACTGCCGGCGCTGTGCGGCTGGGCCGGTTTGCCCGCGCCATTGCCAAGGAGCTGCCCCAGCAAGTGGAAATTTTGCTCCACGGTTCTTTTGCCAAAACCTACAAAGGTCACGGTACCGATTTGGCCCTGCTGGGCGGTTTGCTGGGCATGGAGCCCGATGATGTGCGCATTCGGGAGTCTTATCGTCTGGCCGACGAAGCGGGGCTGCAATATAAATTTGTAGCCACCGATTTGGGCGAAGGCTACCACGCCAATACAGCCAAATTCATTATGAAAACAGCCGACGGCCAGGAAAAAACAGTGGTAGGCTGCTCCATCGGCGGCGGTAAGATACTGATTACCGAATTGGACGGCTTTCCGGTAGAAATCGAAGGCGTGTATCCCACCATTATCGACACCCACATGGATCAGCCCGGCGTCATTCACAAAATTACCGGCGTATTGGTGGACTATCATGTGAATATCGCCGCGATGAAGGTATTCCGGCAGGAAAAAAACGCGCTGGCCTATATGGTCATTGAAACAGACCAAGACGTGCCCGACGAAGCGCTGCAAGAAATTGTGGCCATGCGAACCGTTTTGGATGTAAAATTTGTCAAACCTTTTTAGGTTGTTTCATATACTTGAACAGGAGGAAACACGATGGTAATTGGTTCTGTGGAGACATTAATTCAACTGGCCCGGGAAAATCACAGCAGCATCGGGCAGGCTATGGCAAAGCAGGAAGCGGCGCTGAAGCAGCAGAACGAAGCGGAAGTGCTGGCCCAGATGGAGAAAAACTGGCAGGTGATGAAGGAATCCATCGCCACCGGCATTGAAAATCCCCAGCGCTCCAAAGGCGGGTTAATTGGCGGCGAAGGCCGCAAGCTCTATGACTATTGCCAGAGCGGCGCACCGCTACTCTCCGGGCAGAGCGTGATGGAGGCCGTCAGCTATGCGCTGGCCGTAGCAGAGGTAAACGCCACCATGGGACGGATTGTGGCCTGTCCTACCGCTGGCTCCTGCGGCATTGTGCCCGGTGTGCTGAAAAAAATACAAGAGCTGGACAATTTATCCGATGAAAAAATTGCAGTGGCCCTGATGACCTGCGCCGGCTTTGGCATGGTCATTGCCCATCGGGCCTCGGTGTCCGGCGCGGTGGGCGGCTGTCAGGCCGAATGCGGCGCAGCGTCGGCTATGGCTGCCGCTGCTGCGGTAGAACTGCGGGGCGGCACACCGGAGCAAGCCGGTCAGGCCTGCGCCATGGTGCTGAAAAATGTCATGGGCTTGGTTTGCGACCCAGTGGCAGGGCTGGTAGAGGTGCCTTGCGCCAAACGCAACGCCTTAGGCGCGTCCCTGGCCATGGTGATGGCCGACCTGGCCCTGTCCGGCGTTACCAGCGTTATTCCCGTAGACGAAGTAATTACCGCTATGGGCGCAGTGGGGCGCAGCCTGCCCGAATCGTTGCGGGAGACAGCCCGGGGCGGCTTGGCCGTTACGCCTACAGGGCTGGAGCTGCACAAGAAAATTTTTGGCTAATGGAGGAAGGAAAGATGGACTACCAGGAAGCTTTAAAACGTGGAATTGAAGCAAAAAATTACGAACGCTTTGCCGAAGCGGTGGAATGGTTTAGCAAAGCTATCGCCTTAGACTGGAAACAGCCGCAGGCCTATTTTTATCGGGCCAATATTTATAATCACAGCTTAAAGGAATACAGCAAAGCCCTAGAAGATTATGACCGCGCCATCGCCCTCAAACAGGATGACGAAGGTTATTACTACAATCGGGCGCTGCTGTTTTTGAACCTGGGCGACGTAGAACGGGCGCTGGAAGACTATGACGCTGCGCTGCACATCAATCCCAATTATGCGCTGGCCCTTTGGGATAAAGCCCTGATTGAAGCCGATCTGGAGGAATTTGAGCCGGCCATGCAGGGCTTAGACAGAGTGTTGGAGCTGTCGCCTTATTCTGCTGCCATTATTTACAAAGACAAGGGCAACCTCTATTATAAGATGGAGCAGTGGAACGATGCACTGGAGTGCTTCAACAAATCCTTGGAGCTGGATCCCTACTACACTTATGCCTACAAAGGGCGAGGTAGTCTGTATACCGCGCTGAACCGCTTTGACGAAGCCGAAGCAGATCTGCGCAAAGCCTTAGAATACGCCCCTGATGATAAAGACGCCCTGCAGCGCTTAGACTTTTTGCAGAAAAAACGGGCCATGGCCGGAAACTAAACTGGAAGGAAAACTAAAATAGAAAAAGAAAAAAGCTGTCCACTTGCATAGGCAAGCAGGCAGCTTTTTTTGATGTGAAATAAGTTTTGATCTGTGGAAACAGTGCCGTAAATAAAGCGGAAAAATGATGTGAAATAATAGTTTCAAGAAAAAATCTCTTTCTTTTTTTGACAAAAAAGTAGCATGGTTGAGCAATTATTCTTTTTGCGCATGATACCCATAGAGAGCGGGAAGTTAACAAATAAAATGCATTTATTTATAATATAAAGCAAGAAGTAATACAAGTTCAAAGTAAAGGTTTAAGCTTTGAAAAATTATATCATAAAGGGAGTGTTTACTATGCCACCAGTAATCGATCAAGCGTTGTGCGTAAAATGTGGATTGTGCGCACAAATCTGTCCGTTGGATGTTATCAAAGTTGAGAAACATGAGCAGAAGGGAAAACAAATCGTCGTCAAATATCCTGACGAATGCTGGCATTGCCGCGCTTGCGCCATTGACTGTCCAAAGCAGGCCATAAAGTTACGGTATCCGTTGTCCCACATGATGCTTCATGTAAATGTACCAGAAAAAAAGGGGGAATAAGTTATGACTATGAAAAAAAGAGAAGATATTGTAAAGTGTGATTTTTTAATTGTAGGTGGCGGAATTGCTGGTATGCAGGCTGCAATTACAGCATCTTCTTTGGGTATGGATGTAGTCGTTGCCGAAAAAGCAGATACTCGTCGTTCTGGTTCTGGAGCTACAGGGAATGATCATTTTATCTGTTATATTCCGGAGTATCATGGCGATGATTTTGAAGAAATTTTGCGTGAGGTTAGTGAAACATTAGTGGGGCCGTGGCAGGACAAGAATTTATTAAGTTTAATGCTGCGTCGCTCACAAGAAGTAATTGAATTATGGGAAAGCTATGGAATCAATATGCGTCCAACAGGTGAATGGAATTTTGAAGGACATTCCATGCCGGGGCGTAGACGGTATCATCTAAAATACGATGGACATGATCAGAAACCTTTGTTGACAAAACAGGCGTTGAAGAATGGATGCCATATTCTAAATAAAACAACAGTAAATGAATTATTAACGAATGAAACAGGTAGAGTTGTAGGAGCCATTGGTGTAAATATTGCTGATGAAAAACCAGAATTGATTGTATTTCAGGCAAAAGCAGTGCTTGTATGTACTGGCCACAGTGTGAGAATCTATCCGGGGATGAATCCGGCATATCCGTTTAATGCCTGTAACTGTCCAGCCGATACTGGAAGTGGAATTGCCATGGGATTCCGGGCAGGTGCACGCTTAGTAAATTTGGATATTCCTTATGTACATTCTGGTCCAAGTATGTTCCAGAGATGTGGCAAAGCAACCTGGATTGGCGTGCTGACTGACTATTATGGAAAACCAGTTGGTCCATTTGTCACAAAACCAACTCGTGAACTAGGAGATGTAACAGCCGATATATGGCAGACAGTATTTAGGGAAAAAATGCAGGATGGTACAGGGCCAGTTTTCATGAATTGTTCTGAGACAAGCCAAGAAGATATGGAACATATGTTTAAATCGTTTGTTTCTGAAGGAGATACTTCTCTGATTGATTATATGGAACAATATCATATTGATTTGCGAAAACATATGGTTGAGTTCAATACCTATGAATATAACTATACGGCAAGAGGATTGGACATAGGTATAGATGGAATGACAACAGTAAGTGGCTTATTTGCTGCAGGAAATATTACTGGGAATGTGCGTGGTGATATTAGTAGCGCAGCAGTTTTCGGTCATGTTGATGCAGAGAGTGCTTGTGAATACATCAAAACGGTAGAAGAGTATGATATTAGCAATCATCCAAAGATTGCGGAAACATTAGAAATGTATAGCGCTATAATGGAACGCGAAACTGGGGCCCATTGGAAAGAAGCAAATTCTACTATGCAGCAGATTATGAACAAATATGTAGGTACAGAAGTGCGTTCGGAAACATTATTAAAATCGGGCATTAAATATATTGGCGACTTAAAGCGCTATGCAAATGAACAATTACGAGCTGAAAATTCCCATGAATTGATGCGTTGTTTGGAAGTTTTGGATATGCTAGATGTAGCAGAAGCCTCTGCAATTTCAGCGGAAGGTCGAAAAGAAACGCGTGGAAAATGCCATAATAGAGTAGATTACACGTATACGAATCCATTATTAAACAATAAATTCCAAACGATAGAAAAAACGAGAGACGGTTTGAAATTGGCCTATAGGGAAAAAGTTCGTTAAATTCACTTTTGGATTTCCAGATGCCTCATAAAGTAAAGGCATCTGGAAATAAATTATCATTGTTTATATAAAAATTGGGGAGGGAAGCAAAATGACAGCGATAATAAGAAATAATGTAGGATATTATGCAAAGGCAATTGTATGCGTGTTTATTATGTTTGGCTTTGGGCAATTGCCTCCGATAGAACCAATTACACCACTGGGAATGAATGTACTTGGAATCTTTCTAGGGTTGTTATTTGGCTGGAGCGTAATTGGTCTTATTTGGCCTAGTATTATGGGGACATTAGCCCTCGTACTTCTCTGTGATATGAGTTTGGCAAGTGTATTGGCAGCGGGTTGGGGGAGCGTAACCCTATTATTGATTTTTTTCATGATTCTTGTTTCTGGTATTGTTGAGCAAACCGGTGTAAGTCGATTCATTGCAGTATATATTATAACGAGAACGTGGGTACTAAAAAATCCTTGGATTTTTGTATACGCATTTTTCTTGGCGGTGTTTATTTTATCATCTATTACTAGTACGATTGCCGCAATTATTATTTGCTGGTCGATTCTTTACAGTGTTTGTCAAATAGTTGGCTATAAGCCATATGAAGCATTTTCCTCATTTATGGTGGTCGGCGTCGTATTTGCAGCAACAATTGGATTAGCAATGTTTCCGTTTAGAACAGTCGGAATTATGGTATTTGGAATCTTAGAAAAGATATCTGGATTAACAGTAAACTATATGACATATATCATGTTTACAATTCCGATGAGCTTGCTGTGTATTTTGTTGTTCTGCTTGATTGGCAAATTTGTTTTTAAAGTAGACGTATCTCTATTAAAACAATTAAATAAAAATAGCTTTGCAAATGAAAATTTAGTGCCTACCCGTCGCCAGAAAGCTGTGTTGATTTTTGTGGCAATATTGGTTATGTTATTATTATTACCAAGCATACTTCCTAAGACTTTTTTTCTCTGTATAATATTAAATAAAATTCAGGCAACAGGAACTGCAATGCTGTTAATCGTTGTTATGTGCTGTTTGAAAATCGACGGAGAACCTTTAATGAATATAAAAACTGTGTGTAGTAAAGGTA
Organism: uncultured Peptococcaceae bacterium; assembly: GCA_902462325.1. GTDB lineage: Bacteria > Bacillota > Peptococcia > Peptococcales > Peptococcaceae > UBA7185. The sequence goes on along the minus strand of CABQBF010000012.1, from coordinate 3,229 downwards.
TGCAGTGGGATGTAATATTTTTAACTTCAGTAGTTATGCCTTTAGCAAGTGCAATCACTTCAGAGGACGCTGGAATCACAGACCTTATGTTAAAGGTATTTACACCAATTTTTGAAGGTAGAAGTGCGATATCTTTTATGGCGATTGCTGTACTAACAGCGGTGATTTTAACAAACTTTGCTAATAATCAAGTTGTTGGAGCTATTTTACTACCGGTATTCTATCCATTTGCACTTTTGCTAGGAGTGTCTCCAATGGTCATTACCGTATTGTTAGTGTTTTCCTGTCATTTTGCGTTACTGACACCAGCGGCATCGCCAATGGCAGCGCTATTACACGGTAATACAGATTGGTGTCGTTCTAAAGAAATTTATAAGTATGGTTTTATCAGTTTGTTTATATCTATCGTGGCAATTATCATAATTGGCATTCCATATGCACTAGTATTATTTTAAATGATTTTTACATGATTAAGCCTCAGTACCAAATGACGAGAATTTGGGCTGAGGCTTTTTGTAGAAAAATACTGACGAAATTAGAAAAACCTTTATAATTATAAAAGTATAAAAGATTAATCTATGTTAGAGAGGTCATTCGTATGAGATTGAATCAATTTGAAATGATTGCAGCCCTGGAAAGTTGTGGTAGCTTATCAGAGGTGGCAGAAAAGTTATTTATCTCTCAACCATCAATCAGTAAAGGTATTCAAGAATTTGAAGATGAAATAGGTTATGAAATTTTAAAGCGAACAAAAAATGGGGTAGAATTTACAGAACAGGGCAAGCAAGTTTTAATTTATGCGAAACAAATTCTAGGCTGTATTGACAAGATAAAAAAATTAAACTCAAAGGTCGATAATCAATTTACAGGTACTATTTCTGTAGGAATAGCAAAATTATGGAGTTCAGAGATATTTGTGAAAGTATTTATGGGATTGAAGGAACAGTATCCAAATCTTGTTTTACGCTTTTATGAAAGTAATAGTGCAGATATTATAGATCAGGTAGGAAATAAACAATTAGAATATGGCGTTATTATGATGTATAGTACGGATCAGGTATTCTTACAGAAATTGATAGAGCAGCATAAACTGCAATATGAAGTATTATTTAATAATAGAGTATGCTTGTATGTAGGAAAAAAACATCCATTATGTAGACAAGATAAAATCATGATGGAGCATATTGTGCAGTATCCATATATCACTAGTGGTAATTCCATGATTACAGCTTACAGTGAAAGGCTATTACAGTCTTATGGATATCAGAAAAATATAGAAATAGTTAACAATCAGCAGCTTTTATTGCAATATTTACTTACACAAGATGCTTTTACATCTATGCCGGAACGAGTCTATCAGGAATCAGAAGAGTATAGGAAGTATTTAAAGCAGTTATTTGTGCAGGATCTAACATGGCATTGTCAGGTAGGCGTGGTGTATCGCGCACGGGAATGGAGTCCGCTGGAAAGCCTGGTGCTGAAACGTTTGCAGGAACGGTTAAAAGGATGAGAGCATTTCGAGGTAAAAAATAATTTAGTAAAAGAAAGAATGTAAAAATGCAGCATATACAACATTCGTATCTGGAAAATGACACTGTTTGCGGTAGACTGTCGGTGCTGTGCGGGATTGCTGGTGACCATGGCCAAGCATGACCATTTGGAACAACAAAAGCAACAGCTTCAGCAGAGTCGGAAGCGGTTGGCCCTGCAATATTGAAACAACGAAAAAGCGATTTGGACAGCTATCTTGTTTTTTTATGGATAGCTGTTTTTTCTGCCCAATAAATAATTCTAAATTTTAAAAAATTCTATGATGTAAATAAATATAACCCATTTCAAGAAAAAGAAAGTCATTCCGAATGTAGGATCAACAGATTCTATTTTGGTAACCGTTAGCTGTTGCTAAAATAGGATCTCTGACATGGTCATCAGACCATGTTCAGCTTTTCTTGGAGCAGTTGAATAGGCGAGTTGTTACCCAGAGTCCGCATCGGTTTGCAATTGCTCCACTCCAAATGCACTGCCAGTTTTTCGTTCAATTTTTCCACATCGGAAAATTTCCCCCAGTTATAAAAGTGACATTAGTCATTTCAATGGCTTCTCTCTACCTTTCCGTTATGCCATGGAGTTTTGGGCGGGAGCAGCTTGTGTTCGATTCCTGCCGCTTTAAGTGCAGTATCGAAAGGACAATCTTCACTTTCACTGATACTTATACGTGAACGCTGCACCATTATCTGTCTGTATGGTCTGAATTTGAAACGGAAATGCTTCCTGAACCACCTTCAGAAATTTTACCGAGTTTTCCGGCGTGTGTTCCTCAAAACCCTATACGAACCGAATTCTGGTACATTCATCTATCGCAGTCCACTGATATAAATGCTTCCCGTTTCGTTTTGCCGCACCTCTCAGACAACAATACGGCGCCTCTTTCACATCAATCTGGACTTTTTCCCCGGGTACCATCAGCTCTGGATACCGCCGCTCCCACTTTCGCGGCTGCTTTTATTTCTGCTTGCCACCACATAATTCCATCCTTTTAGCGGCATAGATGAAACCACTATAGCTTCTGCTGTATCCGGCCTCCCGGGCTGTTATATACGCCCCTTTCCAGCCATACCGGAAGAACGACTTAGACAGGTTTGTACGGATCAGTACCTCTTCTTCTGCTGTGTGCTGCTTCGGGTGGCTATGAGGCCGATGCGACCTCTCCTTTAGGGACTGCTATGTTCCATCGTATCGTTTGCACCACCGTTTCACGTTGCTTAAACTTACACCGTATTTCCTACTGGCATAACTTTTCCCTTTTCGTTCTGCCAATTCACTACCGTTTGACGTTTTCTGGCTTCTTGTGTTATCTTGTTCATGAGAAGTCATTTCTTTGGGTTTTATCGTTTGTGGTGAACTGATATTACCACATTGGCGTCAACTTCTCTTCTTTTTTGGTTCATATCATTTTAACATATATAAATAAAAAGAAAAATTTCCAAATCCATAGATTAATTTTGGCACTATTGTAGTATAATGAAAACAATATAAATAGCACGGGCAAAATAGGAACGGTAATATGGAGAGGGGTAAAGTTTGGATGGAACTGACACGGAAGCAAAAATTGGTGGAGCTGCAAAAAATCTTATGGGCCGTATTTGGCACATTGGTATTTTCGGTTGGAGTCAATTGTTTTATCGTGCCTATTGGTTTGTATAACGGTGGATTTGTAGGCATTGGGCAG
>CABQBF010000011.1 GCA_902462325.1 uncultured Peptococcaceae bacterium | reverse complement strand
AAAACCCGCATAAATAAAGGGTTTTCGGACAGGTAAAGATAAAAATGAAATTAGGTATCGTCGGTTTACCAAATGTTGGCAAGAGTACATTGTTTAATGCTCTCACCAAAGCCGGTGCTGAATCGGCTAACTATCCATTCTGCACCATTGACCCTAATGTTGGGGTTGTTTCTGTTCCTGATGAACGGTTGGCTTGGCTGGCTGACTTGTATAGCACAGAAAAAATCGTTCCCGCTGTAATTGAATTTGTAGATATTGCCGGTCTAGTACGGGGCGCCAGCAAAGGCGAAGGACTGGGCAATCAATTTTTATCCCATATCCGCGAAGTGGATGCCATTGTACATGTGGTGCGTTGCTTTGACGACAGCAACGTGGTCCATGTAGAAGGCTCTGTAGACCCTATTCGCGACATTGAAACTATCAACTTGGAATTGATTTTCTCCGACTTGGAAGTTTTGGAGCGGCGGTTATTAAAAGCCCAGAAAGGTCAAAAAAGCGGTGACAAAGCATTAATTGCAGAGGCCAAGCTGCTGGAACGGCTGAAAGCACACTTGGAAGACGGTCAGGTAGCGCGCCGGTTTACGCCGGAAACGGAAGAAGAAGCGGCCCTTCTCAAGGAAATGAACCTGCTGACTTATAAACCGGTACTGTATGCAACCAATGTAAAAGAAGAGGACGTGGTAGACGGCAATGATTATGTAAAACGGGTACAGGAATTTGCCGCTGACGAAAATTCCGAAGCCTTTATCGTCTGCGCACAAATTGAACAGGAAATTGCCGAGCTAGATGATGAGGAAAAGCAAATGTTCCTAGAAGATCTAGGCATCAGCCAATCTGGATTAGACCGAATTATTGCCGCCAGCTATAAACTGCTGGGCTTAATCAGCTACTTAACCGCTGGCCCCAAAGAGGTAAAAGCCTGGACGATCACCAAAGGCACCAAAGCGCCGGGCGCTGCCGGTAAAATCCACTCCGACTTTGAACGGGGCTTTATTCGCGCCGAAGTTGTCTCCTATGAGGATCTACATGCCTGCGGCACTTACAATACCGCTAAAGAAAAGGGCTTGGTACGGGTAGAAGGCAAAGACTATGTGGTGCAGGACGGCGACATTATGTTGTTCCGTTTTAACGTATGAGAAATTCGGATACAAAACACGAGGTCACTGCAAAATGCAATGACCTCGTGTTTTGTATTTCTAATTCAAAGTTGGCGCTTCTTCGTTGGCAGTAATTCCGTTGATTTCCAAAAAATCCGCCATAATTTTATCTTTGGCCTGCCAGCCAGCTTGATACAGCGCAGTTGCCAGTTCGTCTTCATAATCAAACTGCACATCGGTCGGTGCCCACATCAGATAAACATATACATCATCGGTGCCCAGAATGATACTGTTGGCTCCAATGATTTGGCCATAGACCTCCGGCGATAGCTGCATTATGTTCTGTTCATAATATGCCCTGTCATACACATCAATCGAAGCCAATAGACCAGCCTGCCGTCGGTCAAAATTATATTTTTCATGCAAATTGATGATGGTGCAGTTGTCCACTGCATTGGTTTGCACCGAATAAATTTGCTGCCAGTACTCAGGCAGTCGCAGTTGTAATTCTTTTTCTTCATTGACTGTAATGGTTTCCACCACAGCAGGCGCTGTTTTGCGCACTTCCTCCGTGATACCCAATTCAGCATAATAGTCGGCCACCGACTGCTCTAAGGCCGGCGGCTGCTCGTCATAAACGGCCACCTGTTTCTCATTGCTGCAGCCTGCTAAAAAAGCCACTGCGCAACAACATAATAAAACCAAAATACTGCAATTCTTTTTCCAGCTCATAAACATCCCCACCCCTTCTTCCTATACTTACGTTTCCACCGTTTTTCTGAAAAATCGGCTTCTTCTTTTTTGCTCACAATTTTCATCTGCAAAACCAACATACTATAAAACCGATTTCTTGTCAAGAACCGATGTCATAAATAGAGGTCAAATACAGCAATTTCTGGAGGCACACCAAAGCGCACTGGAATATGGGAGGTGCCTAAACCCGTATTCACATAGAGCTGCAGCCCGGTTTCCCCGTTCAACGTATAAAAATGCCGGAGGTATTGCTGCGCTAGCACAGTTTTCTCGCCTTGCCAGAACGGCAGCCGCACTTGCCCGCCATGACTATGACCAGCCAGAATGAGTTGGAAATCCGAATGACTCCATAGTTGCGCCACATCAGGTTCGTGGAGCATTAGAATGCGATAGGCATAGTTCTTTTTATCGTTCTGTAAAAACTGGCTGCCGTCAGGTTTGCCAAATAAGCTGTCATCCAACCCGCAGAGTAAAACGGTATGCCCCTGCTCAGATAAAATTTCCGCACTTTCATTACAGAGCAGTGTAAAATCAGCCGCTTTGAGAATTCTTCGATAAGCCTTTTCCGCTCCGCCGCCATAATCCCGATTGCCCCACACTGCATATTTGCCATAAGGCGCTTCCAAGTTTTTTAACAATGCTGTCACTTCCGCTTCTAATTCTGCGCCGCACTGACTATAAATTTCAAACAAATCGCCGTTAAATAAAATCACATCGGGCTGCTGCTTTTGTATAGTTCGCACCACCTTTTGCAGATTTTTTACGGTGTATGCTTCTCCTATTTGGATATCAGAAATCTGCACCAACCGCAATTTTTCCGCCGACTCACCTCCGCCGGCCTGTAAAGCAAAATGCCGCACTAAAAGCAGATTGGGCTCTACTTGAAATCCATAGAAAATACACAGACCGACCAACAATGTAGCTAATAAAAAGAACTGCGTCAGCAATTTCACCATATGCAGCTTTGCCTTGTTTTTGACTTTCATTCCAGCCGTCCCCTCCTGCTTGTTACAATGATCAGGAATACTCTGCTTTGCTGCCCATTTTATTCTGACTGACAGCGTGACATACATAATTTTTAAAAATTCTGCACAAGCAATAAAATTCCTTTTTATTCCAAATATTTTTTGCACAAAAAAAGCTGCAGCAACAGGAAACGCCTGTCACTGCAACTGTTTACATCTTTTATATCCGTTATAAAACTGTTTATCCTACCACAATATTAATCAATTTATTGGGCACTACAACTACCTTTTTAATTACTTTGCCAGCGACCATGTCGGCAATTTTAGGCTGGCTTAACGCAATTTTTTCTGCTTCTGCCTTGTCCACATTGATTGGCATTACAATTTTATCCCGCACTTTGCCGTTAATCTGAACGATTACCGTTACTTCATCGGCAACCAGCGCTTGTTCATCCACAACAGGCCACTGCTGTTTATGCACGCTGTTGTCATGGCCGACAGCCTGCCACAGTTCTTCTGTCACATGGGGGATAAATGGCGCCAATACCAAAATCAGCGTATCTACCGCTTCTGCCATTACAGCTTTGTTGCAATCAGGCAATTCCCGATACTGATACAAGCCGTTTACCAGTTCCATAATGGCGCTGATGGCCGTATTGAAATTAAACCGCGTGCCGGCATCGTCGGTAACACGTTTGATCGTGGTATGCACCAGACGGCGCAAATCTTTATCCTTGCTGCTCAATTCACCCAAGCTGCTGTAATCGACCAGTTTGCCATCCGTTCCCTGTACATAATCATATACAAACCGCCATACGCGGTTGATAAACCGGTAGCAGCCTTCCACAGCCTGATCGTTCCATTCCAAGTCCCGTTCTGGCGGCGCAGCAAACAGAATAAACAGACGAGCCGTATCAGCGCCGAATTTGCCAATAATGGCTTCTGGGCTGACAATATTACCCTTAGATTTGGACATTTTGCTGCCGTTCATCAAAACCATACCCTGTGTAAGCAAATTCTGGAACGGTTCATCCACACTGATTAAATCCATATCATACAGCACTTTTGTAAAGAACCGGGCATAGAGCAAATGCAGAATGGCGTGTTCCACACCACCGATATACTGGTCCACATTCATCCAGTGATCCACCTTGTCCTTGGCAAAAGGCATGTTGTCATTATGTGCATCGGTATAACGCAGATAATACCAACTGGAGCAAACGAAAGTATCCATGGTATCGGTTTCCCGACGGGCAGGACGACCGCAAATCGGGCAGGTGGTATTCACAAATTCCTCCATATATTTTAACGGAGATTCGCCGGTCGGTTTAAAATCTACGTCATGAGGCAGCAATACCGGCAATTGGTCTTCTGGAACCGGCACTGTACCGCAATGGTCACAATAAATAATTGGAATAGGCGCGCCCCAGAACCGCTGACGGGAAATCAGCCAGTCGCGAAGACGGAAGTTGACCTTCATTTCCCCCATACCCTGCTGGGCAAAATAGTCCACAATCGCTTTTTTCGCGTCTTCATTTTTCATGCCGTTGAACTGTCCGGAATTGACCATAATACCGCTTTCTTTGGAAGCTTCTGTCATATCCTCTACGCGCAATTCTTTTCCTTCTGGCATAACCACAATGGTGATTGGCAAATTATATTTTTTAGCAAACAGGAAGTCCCGTTCATCATGGGCTGGCACACCCATAACAGCCCCTGTGCCGTATTCATAAATTACATAGTTTCCTACCAGAATTGGCACCACCTTACCGTCGGCTGGGTTCACAGCATGAGCGCCAATAAAGATACCCTTCTTTTCCAGTTCGGTAGAAGAACGTTCTACTTCTGTCATCTGCTGCACGTCTTTGATAAACGCCCGCACGTCCGCTTCATACTCGGTACCGGCAATCAGCTTTTCCACCAATGGATGTTCCGGCGCCAGCACCATATAGCTCAAACCGAATACGGTGTCGGGACGGGTGGTGAACACTTCAATCTGGTCGTCCGTTTCCTGCACGTTAAAACGCAAAATGGCACCTTCGCTGCGGCCAATCCAGTTTTCCTGCATCACACGGACCTTGTTTGGCCAACCGCCCAGCTTGTCCAAATCTTTCAGCAGACGGTCCGCATAATCGGTAATTTTAAAGAACCACTGCTCCAATGATTTTTTCTCTACTACGCTGTCGCAGCGTTCGCACAGACCGTCCACAACCTGTTCGTTTGCTAATACAGTCTGGCAGCCTGGGCACCAGTTTACCGATGCACCTTTTTTATAAGCCAGTCCTTTTTTGTAAAACTGCAAAAAGAACCACTGGGTCCATTTATAATATTCGGGCAGACAGGTAGTTACTTCTCTGTCCCAATCATAACTCAGGCCCATAGCATGCAATTGACGGTTCATATTGGCAATGTTTTCGGTGGTCCACTTTGCAGGCGGCGTTTTATGTTTAATGGCCGCATTTTCTGCCGGCAAACCAAAAGAGTCCCAACCAATTGGATGCAGCACATTGTAGCCGTGCATGGTTTTAAACCGGGCGATAACATCGCCAATGGAATAGTTACGCACATGGCCCATATGTAAATTACCAGATGGATATGGGAACATTTCCAAACAATAATACTTTGGTTTTGTGTTGTCTTCTGTTACTTGATATAGTTTTTCTTCAGCCCATTTTGTTTGCCATTTGCTTTCAATGCTGGCAAAATCATAGCGTTCATTCATGGCTTCTCCCCCTATCATATGAGAGTTATTATAGTACAAACCAATTTGTCAAGTCAAACAAAAAAGACGAATTCACGGTGTAATTCGCCTCTTTTTTTATAAAACTTAAACTCCCAGCGGATCTTCCCGTTCGCTGACCTGCACACCGGCAAAGGTGAGCTGCAATTGTCCCACATAATCGGCATTACCAAACAATGCCTGCAGCACATAGCGACCCTCCCGCTCTGCATCGGCAGCAATTTCATCTACCAGCCACCAATTGGCATCATCAGGATGGATACGGCCCATCCAACTATCCTTCACGTCTGTAAAGGATAACGTCAAAATTTTACCAATGTCCCATTGGGGATACAGCTCAATCTGCACCGTATCACTATCAATACCGGAAATGCGGCGAATTTCACTGTCGGCCAAATCCAGCTCCAATAGCTGACGCAGTTCAGGCACGGCGGTTTTCCAAAGCTGCTGCTTTTCCTGCCGCACCTTAGCTACTGCCTTCGCCCATTCCCGTTCCACATCCTGACGGAATGCCGCAATCTGCACAAGCAAAGCATCATCTAGCTGTTGAAAGCTCACCTCGCCGTTTGGCGCAAACAACCGGCTGTGCAACGGCTCCGGCAGATATTGGTCGTACCACTCATCGCGAGCTAGCAACTCCTGCAGCAGAAAGTCATCGGCCTCAATGCCGAATTCTTCTTCTAAATCTGTCAGACTCATACCAGCTTCCAACGGCAGATGAAACAACTGCATTTTCTTGTACAGCGGCTCGGTCAGATATTTCATTGTACCTTCGCTTCTTTCAGCAATTTTTTCAGCCCCTGGAAAGTGCTGTCGCTGACAACATGTTCCATATGACAAGCATCTTTATCGGCAGTTTCCGGATCCACATGTAAAATGGTGGTCAAAAATTCAGAAATGACTTCATGCCGTTCATAAATTTCTAAGGCTTTCTTTTCGCCCTTCTCGGTCAGGAAAATCATTTTATTTGGGTCCATATAAATATATTCGGCCTCTTTTAAAATTTTCACTGCCCGGCTGATACTGGCTTTTGTATAATTCATAGCGTTGGCAATGTCGGTAGACCGCACATAACCCTGCTTGCGATACAAAAGCAGTATAGTTTCCAAATAGTCCTCTCCAGATTCTTGTGTTCTCATAAGTAAACCTCCTTATTAATATAACCTGCAATTTACATTGCAGAGATTTCTCCAGTTATATTACTTTCATTATAATCATCTATCAGGAAAAAACAAGTTTTTCTTCATAATAACCATACTTCCAAGCTGCAACATAATACTATATTTTCCTGTATTTCTTATCTCACTATAACATCTATTGTGTTTTTTTACAAGAACTTAGCAATGACTTTCTAAAAAATTTTTCTATTCAGCGCCATACAGACAATGTTTGTATCATATTTGAAAGACCTGCGGACAAAAAGACATAGGCTCTCTAATAATCTGATGATACCTCTTGATAGCAATTTTTATGTCATAAAAATGCTTGAACGGATAGAAAAAGCTATATTTTTTTGTTGACAAGCCACTCTATTCGTGCTATAGTTTATCAATAAAAATACAATATTTTTTGCTCTTATCCAGAGAGGTGGAGGGACTGGCCCGATGAAACCCGGCAACTGGCCTTGCAGGACATCCTGAAAGGCGCTGTGCTAAATCCTGCAGATTCAAGTTCTGGCAGATAAGAACGGCTTGCTACATACCATACCGCCCCTTCTGCCGCTTGCAGTAGGGGGTTTCTTTTTACCATAACAAACACTGCACATCTACATAGATAAGTCCATAAAAACAATTCAGAAAGGAGTAATCCATGAACAAGCCTATTATACAGATTCAAAATCTCTATAAAAGTTATCCCGGCAAAAATGGCCCGGCTGTGGCGCTGGAGCACATTGATTTGGATATTTATCCCGGTGAAATCTTTGGCATCATCGGCATGAGCGGCGCCGGAAAAAGTACGCTGGTGCGCTGTATCAACTTTTTAGAAAAACCTACCTCCGGCACCGTTATTTTTGACGGACAGGATTTATCCCAGCTTTCCCGTAAAGAACTGTGCAAAGCGCGGCAATCTATGGGCATGATTTTTCAGCAGTTCAACCTGCTCATGCAGCGCACGGCTTTGCAAAATATCTGCTTTCCTATGGAAATTGCCGGTATCAAAAAAGAACAGGCCATAGCCCGCGCCCGTGAATTGCTGAAGCTGGTCGATATGGAAAATAAGGAGGATTCCTATCCTTCTCAACTTTCCGGCGGACAAAAACAGCGCGTCGCTATCGCCCGCGCTCTGGCCACCAATCCCAAGGTGCTGTTATGCGATGAAGCCACCAGCGCATTGGATCCAAAAACCACCCGCGCTATTTTAAATCTGCTGAAGGATATCAGCAAACGACTGGGTATCACCGTGATCATCATTACCCATGAGATGACTGTCATTGAAGAAATTTGCCAACGGGTAGCCATCATTGACAATCACGTTATCGCTGAAACAGGAACTGTAACCGATGTATTCTCCCGTCCGCAGCATGAGGCTACTAAGCGGCTGGTTTATCCAGAAGACCGCAAGCTGCCCGATTTCAACGCAGCCCATTGCTACCGCCTGATTTTTGACGGCACCGCCGCCATAGAACCGGTTATCGCCAATATGATTATGGAATGTAAAACGCCGGTCAATATTTTGGCTGCCGACACCCGTGTAATGGAAGGCAAAACTTTTGGGCAGATGATGATTCAGATTCCCGATGAGGTGCATCAGGTCAATCTGGAGCGCATTTTGGTCTATCTGGAACATAAACAGGTTTCTGTAGAGGAGGTGGCAGGATGCTCCAATCTTTAATGGAACTTCTTACAAATAACTGGCAGCTAATCGTAGATAACACTGGAATCTCTCTTTATATGGTTTTTGTTTCTACATTATTTTCTTACCTTTTTGGTCTGCCTTTAGGAATCCTGCTTATCGTCACTGCACCAGACGGATTGCGCCCTATGCCGATGTTCAGCCAGATTTTGAACGTAGTTGTCAACCTGCTACGTTCTATCCCATTTTTAATTTTGATGTTTACCATCATGCCTTTTACCCAGATGATTACAGGGTCCACCTTTGGAGTTAACGCTACCATCGTACCACTGATTGTTAGCGCTGCACCTTTTGTGGCCCGACTGATTGAATCATCTTTCAAGGAAATTGACTTTGGCGTCATTGAAGCGGCCCAGTCGATGGGCGCCAGCAACTGGCAGATTATTACGAAAGTAATGCTGCCGGAAGCCAAACCATCTTTGTTAATTGGAACTGCTTTAGCGGCCACCACCATTCTAGGCTACTCAGCCATGGCTGGTGTAATAGGCGGCGGCGGTTTAGGTGATATCGCTATCCGTTATGGTTATTACCGCGGTAAACCTGGGTTAATGTATATCTGTGTAGTATTTCTAGTAATTTTCACACAAATCATACAGGACGCTGGTTTGCGCATTTCGTCCAAAACCGATAAACGTTTACATTAATTTTTCTTACCATGGCTTTCACAGAGCATACTCTGTAAGCAATATCAAAATACTTCTTTAGGGGGACTTTCCAATGAAAAAATTTGTAACAATCGCTTTAACAGCAGCCCTGTCCGTTGGTCTGCTGGCTGGCTGCGGCAGCGGCAGCAATGACGCCAACAATAATGCTGACGCCAACGCCGATGCAGAAGACAAGGTCATCACCGTGGCAGCTTCTCCATCGCCACATGCTGAAATCTTAGCTGTTGCCGGTGAAGTACTGGAAGCAGAAGGTTATGAACTGCAGGTAACTGAATTTACCGACTATGTACAGCCAAACCTGGTTGTAGAAAATGATGAAATCGACGCCAACTACTTCCAGCATCAGCCATATCTGACTGACTTCAATGCAGAGCGGGACACCCATCTGGTTTCTGTTGCCGCCGTGCACTATGAACCATTCGGTATTTATTCTACCAACCATGCTTCTTTAGATGAACTTGCTGATGGTGCTATCATAGCCGTACCAAATGATGTAACCAATGAAGCCCGCGCTTTACAGTTGCTGCAGGCTCAGGGCATCATCACCTTAAAAGAAGATGCAGGCTTAACTGCAACCAAACAGGATATCGTAGACAACCCATACAATATCGAATTACAGGAAGTAGAAGCCGCTGCTCTGCCAAGTACATTGGACGGCGCTGATTTCGCTGTAATCAACGGCAACTATGCTATCCCAGCCGGTCTGAATGTGGCCCAGGACGCTCTGGCTTGTGAAGACGCTGCTTCCGAAGCTGCCCAGACCTTCGCCAACATTCTGGTTGTAAAAGAAGGGAATGAAGATTCTGAAAAAATTCAGGCTTTGGTAAAAGCTCTGACTAGCGATGAAGTAAAAACCTTCATCAACGATACCTATGAAGGCGCTGTTGTGCCAATTTTCTAATCAGAATTTGAAAGTCGCTTTCTAACACAAAACCAGCCATCAAACCTGTTCTTTAAACAGAAATGATGGCTGGTCTTTTTTGTGCTTTTTCATAGTTACAGCTTTTCTCCCACAATTTGCAATTGCGCCTCTGTTAACGGCCAACTGGCACAAAACTTCAAGATGCGATTGTCTTTACACAGCAACCATTGGTTAACCGGTTTATCATCCACATAATATTGATAGACTGTCTGCTGAAACTCTACTTTCAAAGCTTGATAAACGCCAGCCTCTGGGAAACTCTTATTCTCTTGCAAATACTGCTGCAAGCACCAGTCATAAAGGGCCTGCCATTTTACCTCTATCATTTCATATTCCAGATCCGTTGTTTGCTCTCCCCACTGCCTTCCGTAAAAACGGGTAAGCAAAATTGAGCTATGCGCATTTTTTTGCTGCTGATACTCCAAACCGGAGACTTCCTGCAAGTCCTCCACCGTTATCAACAGCTCTTCCTGGGTTACCGTCTGCGGCAGAAACCAACCGGCTTGCAAAGCGTAATAGTTCAGCCCGCCAATCAATGAAAGGGCCAGTAAAATGTCCAGCAAAATGAGGGCGAAAATATTTTTGCCTTTGGATAGACCCCTTTGCTTGAAAAACTTCTGCATCTGCCGCAACAAAAAAATCATCACAAAAAGAAGCAACATATACAGCACCGCATACAACCCTGGTCCCTTGCCTTTATCCTGCAAAATCAGCAGCGCAAAAGCAAGCAAAAACACAGCCGTCCCGATGCGGCCAATCTTGTTGACCAGCAAATAAGGCGGCGGCGCCGCACAACTGCCGCCCTGCTCCACCGATTTCTCCGACCGACGGCTCCACCAACAATAGCCGCCTAAATGAAACACATTTTGAAAAATGCCATACAAAACAAGTACATCCAAGGCTAGCAGATAGCCTTTGGATAAATGCAGAATAGGATTGCCAACAAACGACAAAAGCAAAATACCTGCTATCACCAGAGACAAAAACAAACTACCCGCCTGTACCAGTAAAAATTTGCTCCACATAGCTTCTCTTGTTATCTCCAGCCGCAGAGCTTCATCGGTTTCCAGCGGAATGGGATCTTCCTCTGCTGTGCAAAAAATTTGCATTTGCAGCCAATCGGTTACTTTCTGCCAGCCAGCCTCTGCACAATAGTCGGTCAGCATTTGCTGCCGTTCTGTCGGCTGCAAATTCCATTCAGAAGCGTCCGGCGCATAGGTAACGGCGTAAGTCAGCTTTGCCGGTTCAGCCCGCCGATACTTCCACAAATAATCACCAGCAGATTCCAACCGCCAGCCCTTAGCCGCCATAGCCGATAAATGCCGCTCCACGCCAGTATAATCGTATAATACATAATCCTCCATCCGATACATAACCGTTCTCATTGCCCATCCTCCTCTCCCATATAGCAACGATAATCGGCGGCTTGCAGACATAGCCGCTCATACTCGGCAGTCAACCGCGCCCGTCCTTTGTCGGTAAGCAGATAGCTACGCCGCCGTCCTTCTACTTTTGTTTCATAAATCATGTCGGCAGCGACAAACTGCTCCAACAGATGATACAAGGTACCTGGCCCCACAACCACACGGCCGCCGGTCATGCTGCGTACCTGCTCCATAATATCCATGCCGCAGCATTCGGTGCGCAAACATAATAAGATGTAAAACATTTGCTCTGTCAGCGTTTGAAATTTTTCTCTGGGCATGGCGTTTCCCTCCTATATCGAATATCGTTATTACACACTCATTATATTATCGAATATCGCTATTGTCAAGACGAAACACCCCCTTTGCAAATTTACTGATAAACAACGCTCCATTGCACATACCATCGCAAAACACGGGCGGGACTGCCGCTTACAAAGCCACATTCCCGCCCGTCACACCGTTTACACGCTTTGTTTTTACTGCACCGGCTCTTGAAATACCTGACACATCATCCGCGTGCCCAGCTTAAAGCCGTTGACAAAATCCTCCTCCATATCAATGGACAGCAACCGCGTATATTCTGCCAGCAAATCATGTAGCTCGTCAATCAGCCCATCCTCCAATTTACCGCGAAAAGCGTCCTCCTTCTCACGCAGTTGCCGCCGCGCCTCCTGAAAGCGCCTTGAACGCTGCTGTTCAAAGGGAATAATCTTTCCGTTATACAATTCTTCCAATACAGTTTCCATAACAACCCACTCCTTGTCTTTTTTCGTGATAACGGTATCCTCGTTCATTTTAGTTTAATAGTAACTATAATACAAGGAAGCGCAGTTCCTATTTTTATTGTAAAGGACAATCTCCATAAGGATTTATATAATCGGGCGGACAAAGATGCTGTTGGCTCCACAACAACATCTCATTCAGAATAGGGACAAAGCTCTTACCCATATCGGTCAAACTATACTCTACATGGGGCGGAATCTCCTGAAAAATTTCCCGATGTAGGAAACCGTCCCGTTCCAATTCTCGAAGCTGCTTGGTCAAAGTAGACTGGGTGATACCGTCCAGCCGCCGCAAAAGCTCACCAAAGCGCTGCACCTTATAAAAGGCTATATACCATAAAATCAATATTTTCCATTTACCGCCCAGTACCGCCTGTAAACTGCTCATAGGCAGACAACGGGCCAGCATTTCCGGTGATTGAAATTTATTCTCTGCCATCCAAACCACTCCTTTCGCCTATTATAACGCAAAAAATGATTGGGTACAATGCAGGGGCTTTTTTTGGAGTTAGTACCAAAAAAGATACTAACACTAAAAAAATACCGTACTTGCGTTCGCACAAACAATCCAATATGATACAGATAGGACGATACAGCTGGCATTGTCGTCCTGAAAGCACAAAAAGCTTTCTTCT
The DNA here is from genome assembly GCA_902462325.1 of uncultured Peptococcaceae bacterium. GTDB lineage: Bacteria > Bacillota > Peptococcia > Peptococcales > Peptococcaceae > UBA7185. The sequence continues at coordinate 19,322 of CABQBF010000011.1, read as the reverse complement.
ACATCAACTGTTGCTCTGCTGCTTTTACCAAAACCTCTTCATTTCAGTATTGGCACGGAACAACAACACTTATCTTTCACCATCAAAAGGAGCGATGCACTATGCATTACACAGGAACTATCTGGCGGCCGCCTTATGAGGCAGGCTCGCTGCTTATTGAAGTCACTGCTGGCTGTACCCATCACCGTTGCAAATTTTGTACGCTCTACGATGATTTGCCCTTTCCTTTCCGCATGTCGCCTTTAGAAGATATAGAGACCGATTTACAGGAAGCCAAGGCGCAGCTAGAACGCTGGGGCAGTCAAAGCATAAAGCGCATCTATCTGGTAGGCGCCAATCCCTTTGTATTACGTTTTGAACGGCTCAAAGCCATTGCCGAACTGATTCATACCTACATGCCTGCCTGCCAGACCATCGGCTGTTTTGCTCGTGTTACCGATGTGACCAACAAAACAGATGCACAACTGCAAGAATTGCGGCAATTGGGCTACACCGGCCTCACCATCGGCGTAGAAACCGGCGACGATACAGCACTGAATTTTATGCACAAAGGCTATCAGGCACAAGACATCATCACCCAAACCAAACGGCTGGACCAAGCCCAAATTGCCTACAACTTCTTTTATTTAACCGGCATTGCCGGAAAAAGCCGCGGCTCGGAAAATGCGCAAAACAGCGCTGCTATTTTCAATCAAACCCATCCCCGGCTGATTGGTTCTTCCATGCTGACCGTTTACCCCGAGTCTGCATTATATCAGGAAATACAGGCTGGCAACTGGCAAGAGGCCGGCGAGCTGGAAAAGCTGGAAGAACTGGCAGTACTTATCGCCCAACTGAACATCCCGGTCTATTATGCGGCTCTCGGCGCTTCCAACGCCATTCAGCTACAAGGACATTTACCGGAAGATAAAGAACTGCTGTTATCAGCGTTGCAACAAGTCTGCCAGACGGAAAACGAAGCTCCATTACGCCGCTATCGCACGCAGCTCAAGCATCTGTAACAAAAATTTTACACAAAGGAGGACTTACTATGCATTTTACCGGCCGTACCTGGCGGCCTCCCTACGAAGCCAGCTCCTGCATCATACAGGCCGCCTCCGGCTGCACCTATGGCCGCTGCTGGTTCTGCAATCTGTATCGGAACGAGCCCTTTCGTCTGTCGCCCATGGAAGAATTTGAAGCCGATTTGGCCGAAATCCAGCACTATCAGCCCCACGCCCGCCGCATTTTCTGGACTGGCGCCAATCCCTTTGCCATGAGCTACGAAAATCTCAAGCTGCGGGCCTTGACCGTGCGGGACTATCTCATCAAGTGCCAGCATATTGCCATGTTCGCCAGCATTCGCGACATAAAAAGCAAAACGCTGGGGCAACTGCAAAAATTGCGAGCTATGGGCATCAACGGTCTGACCATCGGTACTGAAAGCGGTGATAACGCCACACTGACGCTAGCAAACAAAGGCTACACCGCCCAAGATATTTTTACCCAATGCCGCAAATTGGACCAAGCCGGCATTGAGTATTATTTGGTTTACATGACAGGGCTGGCAGGAAAAGGCCATGGCTACCGCAATGCCATCAATAGCGCCCGCCTGTTCAGTCAACTCAATCCCTACTTTATTTCTGTCGACTCGCTTACCCTGTTTCCCGACACCGAACTGGCTCAAATGGCACAAAATGGACAGTTTACGCCCGCAGATGAACAAGAACGGCTGCAGGAGCTGCAAATTTTTATACAGCATTTACAAATCCGCACCCATCTTTTAGCCAACACCAAGTCCAACTTTTTCCCTTTCACCGCCTATCTGCCGCGGGATAAGGAAAAAGTCATCGGCCAACTGCAATGGGTCATCGATCATATCAGCGAAGCAGAAATGCAAGCCTATCGGCAAGAACTGAAATCGCTGGGGTAAATCTAAAAACTCAAGATAATTCACTGATAGAACAAGATACCTATGGGGAGGCGTTTCGCCCACCCATCCTTCGTATTCTAATTCTGTAACTTGACAGAACAATAAGAATAGATTATACTAAACAAAATGTTGAACTATGTATAGATTTTTAGGCAATAAAATAGCAGCCGTATATAGCGGTTATATTGGAAATTTTCCCGATATAACCGCTTTTTTCTGTGCAATTTTTTGTTTGCTATTTCTGTCAAAAAACTATACCTTTTAATTCATACCACTATATACAAATAGAATAGATTGGTAGGGAACATCATGAAAATTGAACACATGCGTTATATCGTTGAGGTGTCCAAGTGGAAGTCTATCAACAAAGCCAGTCGGCACCTTTATATCAATCAACAGCAGTTAAGCCGTATTATTGCCGCTGTTGAGACCGACTTAGAAATTGAGATTTTTTACCGCAACACCAAAGGCATTTTTTTAACGCCGCAAGGAGAAGATATCGTCAAAAAATTTGAGCAGATTATATCCATTTATGATAGCATCAAAGCACAAGAGGAAAAACCAGACAGTATTACGGGCCGACTGGATATTCTAACAGAAATTAATATCTGGACCAGCTACGCCCGCTTTTATAAAGACTTCGCTAAGACCTATCCCAATGTGCAGTGTTTTATCAAAAATATAGCCAGCGAAGAGATTGTGCAAACCTTGCTGCAACAAGACGGTGTCGGCATTATCTCCAGAGTAATTGGCGAAAACATCCAAAGCTACACGATTCCCGACGAATTAGAATTTTCTCTCATGTCTAAAGAGCATCTCATGGTTTATGGCGCTGCCGATAATCCTTACATAAAAAAATATAAAACCATCTCCATGGCTACGCTGTGTGAGTTACCGCTCATCAATTTTAAACCCTATAATACCTATCCCTCTTTGATGGAGCAGGCGCTGCAAAATATGGGAACTGCCAATATTAAATATGAAGCCAGCGATATTAAGGTTTTTCACGAAATTCTGGCGGAAACAGATTGTTTATTTCTGGCAATCAAAAAACCTCCTTATGTGATTGCCGACGCCATTGCCGAGATTCCGTTACGCAATAAAATTTATGTAGAGCACGGCGTTGTCAAAAAGAAAACGACCTCTGTCCTATGCGATATTTTTCTGAAATATTATCAAAATTATTATAAAGGATTATACGCCGATTGAACCTCTGTACAAGGCCCGTGTACTGCCGACACTCTCGTTGTTTAATCATGCTGCTGTAAATTCCACAACGCGCTATAATACGCAACTGCCCGACTGGCCGCTTCGTTACCAGCCAGTTTTTCTGCTGCCTGCCGCAATGCTGACCATGTAATGACGCCCGGACAATGTCTAATTTCCTGCAATACTTGAAAATAGGCTTCATCCTGCCCTTGCAGCAGCCATTGCCGATAGCTTTGGCGAATAGCCCCTAACTGGTTAAACTGTTGAAACCAGTAGGTTTTTTTCATGATAGGGCCAACCAACAATCCCTGCAGTAATTTTTCCTGTCTTTGGCGCACTACCGTCATCTTCTGCGCGTCAAGCATACAATCGCTGCGACCATCCGGCTTTTGATAAACGAAACCATAAAAGGTGCGCTCCAAATTATCCGCTACCACTGGATCATCAGCCATTTGCTGTCGGGTTGTATTGTGCCATTGCAGCAATCGTTTATAGCTACCGCTGGATAATACTTTAGCTTCATAGGCCATCCAAGCTGCGCCCAAAAATAATTGCAGCTCTGTATCATCAAAATGACCGTCAACTTGTTCTTGATAATTCAGTAAAACAGGTAATGCCTCCTCATTAGCTGCTATTTGAAAAAGAGGCTGCATCAGCGCAAAATAACCGCTGCCTTCGTAATCTCGCTTTAACTGTTTCAACAAAATATATTTGGTTTCCTGCAAAAGCTGTTCTTTCATACCAGCTGGGACATTCGTGCGCCGCGATTGCTGAACAATCGGCGTAAAATATTGTTCTTCTAACCGTTTCTGCCGCATATAATCGTATAATTTTTCCTCGTCGCTAGTGGCACGGTAATAAATTTTGCCATCGTGCTCCTGTACGGCGCTGCCATATACATCAAACTGCACATCAAAACGGCCCAGTTCTGCCATACGGCCCACATCGGCAGCGCAGCGCATATCCCTGTTCTCATAGCTTTCATAGCCCATTTTCCTTCACCTGCTTTCCATAGCATAGCTGCCATAACTGAGACGGGGCCTGCGCTGTCATCCCAATGGTTCCATCCTCTGTTCTTCGCACTATAATGGATTCATTCATCAAAGCGGAAAGATTTTGGCTGGTCAACACATCAGCGGTATCGCCCTGGGCAAAAACCCGTCCATTTTTCAGCAGCAATGTCTTATTCATAAAAGGTTGAATTTCCTCAGGATAATGGGTCACATACAAAATTGTCACGCCTCCATTCTCTGCCAACATACGCACCGTATTCATCATGTGGGCTCTAGCATATACATCTAAGCCTGTACCCGGTTCATCCAGCACCAAAATTTCCGGTCTTGTAATCAATGCACGGGCAATCAACACATTTTTCCGCTCCCCTTTGCTCATCAAACCAAAGGGCTGGTGCATCTTTTCTCCCATGCGCAGTTCCCGCAGCAGCGCTTTAGCATAACGCACATCTCCATCTTGAATGGTATCATCTACGTTTAATGTTCCTGTTAAGCCCGACAACACAATTTGCAGCGCAGCCTCCTGTTTATAATAATTGTCAAAAAAAGAACTGCTGACCCAGCCCACTTTTCGGCGCAGCCCGTAGATATTCGCTCTGTCATAATGCTGCCCCAGCACTTCTAATTTGCCGGACGTGGCCGATTTAAAACCGGCAATCGTACTTAACAGCGTCGTCTTGCCGCTGCCATTCATTCCAAAAATCAACCAATGCTCTCCTGCTTTTATTTCCCAATTAATATGATTTAGCAAATAGCGCTTCCCCGATTTATAGCAAAGCTCCCGTGCCCGCAAAACCGTCTGCATCATGTTGCCTCCGTTTCCGGCTTTTCTCCGTCCAGCATAATTTCTTCACTGGATAAAACCAAACACTCTGCCCAATCGGACTGTTTCATCTGCAAAGGCACCTGAAATCCCTCCTGATTTAACAATCCCATATTCTTGCAACCCCAGGATAAAATCTCGCTGACTTTGGCAATATTCATCTGACGTTTCTTTTCATTTGCATCCAACCCTTCATAACAATCAAATTCCAGATTATCAACAAAATTACAGGCACTGATATAGATTTCCGGCTCTACGCCAAACTCTATCCGGTCGCAGTTGTCACAATAAATTTCTACCCGTACATCCTCCACATCATGAAAAATGATACGCCGCAGGCTCAACGGTCCACCACAGTATTTGCAAACACAGCGCCGTGTTCGTTTTTTCAGCGTTTCTATGCGTCCTTCTGCACAATACAAAGCATTCATAGTCTTCACTCCATTCCAAAAGGATAGAGAAACATCCTGCTTTTGTAAAAAGCAGGACGCCCTCAATACCATGTCATATTGCCGAAACTATTTTAAAATCTGATAAACTGGTGCCCCTTCGCACTGTGCCGGCATCCGCACACCCAGCAACACTGCCGCTGTTGGCGTTACATCCATGTGTTTGATAATACGGTCTGTCAAGAAGTTTTCTTTGATGCCAGGGCCCGCTGCCATAAATACAGAACGTACAGAAGTTCCGCAAGCACCGTCAATGGTGGAGAAGCTGTCGGCATGGTCGGCAGTATACCCCTCTGCAATATAGAAGATAATATCGCCGCTGTCTGGTCCGCCTTCTCCCAGCAGCGCAGCATCCCTGTTGCGCAGAGCCAATGCCACAATGCGGTGACCGGTCTTTTCATCCCGCAGACTATACAAATCGGTCATAATTTTTTCTTCCAATTCATATTTAACTTCCGGTTCCACAATACCGTGCGGATCTCTGCCCTTCAAATTGATGAAGATATGGCAATAAGAAGCGGTGTGGGCTGTAGTTTTGCTCCAGTCAATTTCCGGCAAATCATTGCCATTTTCATCTTTCTTCAGTACTGTATAGCCCAGTTTCCGCATATCGTAAGCATTTACCCCGCCAGTATTCAGACGATAGGTGGATGGTTCGTGTTCTGGCGTGGTCTGGCCATGGTCGGAAACAATCAGAATGGTCCAGCCTTCATCCAACAGTTCTAAAAATTCACCAATGTAATTATCGGTCTGAATATAAACCTGTTTGAACAATTCCTGACACACTTCCGGTCCCAGCTTACCACCTTTTTTCAGGTTAGATACCAGCACATGGCCTTGCAGGTCTACGTTGTGAAAATGGGAGAAAATTACGTCAAAACCCTGTTCCCGTGCCATGTATTTAATACCGTCGGCATTCCATTTAGCAGCGTGATCCCAGCTGGCCCGCATGCATTTAGAAACCAGTGTTTCATCAAAACCGCCGCCTAAGCTGACCGGTTGCGGATAGCCTACATTTTCTACTACTGTTTTTCGCAGGCTCTTTGGTGACCATACAGTATCGTCATGGAAATCCATTGCTGCCGACACCCACAAACGCAGATGACTGCCGTCTTCCTCAATTTCCAGCAAACGCATGCTGCGATTAGCTTGTACCCGTTCTTCATGGCGAATGGCTTCATCTACCACATCCTGCACATAAACGTCTTTTTCTAACACAACGATTGGTTCTGTCGCCTTTTTATTTTTGTAGATGGCAATTCTGTCATACTTACCAGCTTCATTCTTCAAAATTAAGAATGGACGGCGAATATAACCATCGGATAACAACATGGTGCCTTCCAATGCATCTGCTGGTGCATCCACCCATCCAGTAGCCGGTTTAATTGGGGAGCTAACCATGTTCATTGGCGTTTCATCCAAATTTTGAATATTTTCTTCTACAGTAGTCGTTACGCGCTGGCTCTTTTTCACGGTCAGACGGTTGGCCATTTTGTTCAAATCAACTGCATCATTCTTTTCTTCCGCTTCCATCCCTGTAATAAAGCATGGTACTTCTTTATCGCTGGCTGCATCATGACGGAAAGAAGCAGTTTCTACTTTTGGACTGGCCAGCAACAGAAATTCCTGGTCTACTTGGGCAGTCCCTACATTGATACCACCTGGCTGGGTACCATCAATGACATATAAATTTTCACTGTCGGAGCTTGGTGGCCATGCAGAACCTGGCCAATGCCATACCAATGTTTTCAAACCTGCTTCGGCAGTCACATTCCATAACTGTTCCGCACGGCAGTTGGTGGAATCGAAATTGTATTCCAGAATATCATGCTGTTCATTGTGGCGATAATAACCGGTAATGCCATGCACACGGGCTGTAGCGCCGGTAGCTAACGTAGTCCACATTGGTGGGGTTACAGTCGGCTGTCCACCAATCATTTCATAATCATATTGGGCTGCGCCCCGTTCCAAAAATTTCTTTGTATTGGGCATAAAGCCTTCTTCCACATAGCGTTTGGTTAAACGGGGATCCAACCCGTCAATCCCTAAAATCAATACTTTTTTCTTGTCCATTTTTCTTCCTCCTCAAAATAAGTTTATCTATTCGCAAGACTGACACATAAAAGAATGCTTTCATTGGAAGACCATCGGCTCCACGCTGTTTCACCCAGCGTGACAATAGGCTTTCCCGGGCAGTCTGATTCACAACCGATAATCCGTGCTCCGTTACGTTTTAGAAAATAACGGAGCCAACAGGAATCCCCACAACTACTACAACAATGATACTGATAATGGCCATCAACCAACCGTATTTATAAGAATTACCCTTTCCAATCCAATCATTGGTGAACATCAAGGCCGCCGTAGCAGAACCGCCCGGTGTTGCCACAGAAGTGGCCAGTGCAAAGGAAAACAGTACGCACATCATAATCGGATCGCCGCCCAGCTTGATGCAAAATTGATACAAAATAGGCGTCATTAGCGCTGCCAGCACCAGATTGTGGGCAACCTGCGTCAATAAACCAGCGATAATCAAGAATACGGCGCAGAAAGCCAAACCGCTGAACTGGGTGAAAATTGGAGATAACAGTTCCACCAAGAAATCAATTACCCCAACATCCTCGCTGCTCATAGCTGCCGACACAGGCATGGTGGCTACAAACATGATAATCATATCCCAGTTCATGCCATCTTTCGCACATTCGGAAAAGTTGAACGAAACCTTCCCTTTGATTTTCAGCATAGCCATCAATACTAACACGAACACCAAGGAACCGGTAATCCCTAACGCTGTAAAGAATTTGGTAACAAAAAATTCTTTCGGCAACACGCTCGGTGCAAACATTGCGAACATAAACAGGCATAAAAAGAATGCCGCAATTTTTTGTTCACCGGTCATTTTGATATGCCGTAAATCTTCAAACATATCGCCAACACCTTCAAAATTCGAGATGTCCGGTCTTATCACAAACTTCATAATCAGCATATAAATAGCCAAACAAACAACAGTGACGATAAAGGTTAAAATCGTAAAGCTGGCAAAATCCGCTGTTAAACCGTTAGACACAGTAGATAAGGAACCCAATACCAAAACCTGTACCGCCTTAAATGGGAACAGCGCGAACCCTAACATGGCTGCATAAACAATACCTGCCAGCACAGCCACCGGATATTTTTCCTGCTTTTTATACCCCAGCGTATCACAAGCGCTATAGAAAATACTGAACAATAGCAATATCGCTGTAAATAAACTAACAGTAGCGCCCAATACATATGCTGCAATGAAAACCATCAAAGTAAATACGTATGGCCGACCTACACAAATTTTGCGGCTGATAAACCAGTTGGCTATAATTCTGCTTAAACCGATTTTATCCATGTAAGCTGCAAAGATAAAAATAAAGATACATAAGACGGTATTAACCGGTGCGCCGAAACCGGCCGTTAATACAGCGTTCACTGTTTGATAACCAGAAAGGCCTAAAGCCAGCACACCCAACATACTTGGCCAAACAAATCCAATAAAAGTCCAGCCCCATAACAATCCAATAAAGATACCTAAAACCTTCATCCCAATTGTTTCCAATGAGCCCCATGGCTCCAGATAGCCAATGCCAAACATCAAAGCAATGGTGATGACGGTATGCATCCAATACACCCAGTCTTTCGTTTCTTTTTTTGTACTCATAACTTCATCTCCTCCAAAATTTCATCTGTCATGATTTCTGTAAAGTATGTTCAACTAGTTGAAGGATTGCGATAATCATTTATCCTCTGTGCGCACAATCACAAGAACCGCAGGCAGCTTTTTCTTCTGAATAAAATTTTTAATGATAGCTTTCGCAAGCTGCGCTGCCGTTTCTCTTGATGATTTTAATTATAAGTTTTTTTGGTTTCTTGCATAGATAGCAATAATAGGTTACAGTTCCCCGTTACACATATTTATCATAAGTATTTCTATTGGATTTTAACTGCACAAAAAAGACGTTTCCCATCAGCCATTTCTTTCTCGAAAACTGATACAAAACGCCTAACTAGATTATCTTTGCAACACAAAACCTCCCGCAGCGCGGCTATAGCCGATTGCGGGAGGTTTTTACAAAAAATTCTCAATATCCTAGAAAATGCTTTATCTACAAACGTCGCGTCTTACAGCGGTAATACTTTGGACAGCGGAATTCCAATAACAAACAGTGAAAAGAAGTTTATCAATAACATCAACACTGCGCAAATATATAAGTCGGTTGTTTTTGGAATCCATTGCTGGTTTCCATGCAATAGCGCTGCAGTAGCACCACCGCTTGGAAATAATGTAGCAACTGCGCAGGCCTGCACCAACATCAACATAATGACTCTAGTATCTACGCCCACATCACCAATACTCATCATAATCATCAAAATAATCGGTGTAAAAATAGTCCCTGTGGCAGCGTTATTGCAAAATTGGGTAATCATACTTACAACTAATACAGCTACAATAATGAAAGCAATGCCTGTTTTTCCTTCCATCAATGGCTGGGCATACTGCACAAAGAAGTTTTCAATGCCTGTATCAGGATTGCGGAATGCACCGGCAATCGTCAGTGCAGAGGCGATTAAAAATAAAACTTCCCAGCGCACGCCATCAAACATCATTTCATTTAAAGAACGGCCCTGCTTAAAATTCATAAACAACAGAATACAAACAACAATAGCAGCTATAGCCGTATTGCCTAACTTATTAAAAAATACCGTAATTGCCCATTCCGCTGGCATAATACCCGGCAGCAGCATACACAAAACATAACCGATAAATACAATGAACACAAATTTTTGATAAGAACTTAATGTTTCGTCCAATTTTACATCTGCATGTACCAATTTACTGACATCAGGACGAAAAACATAGCGGCAAACCAGATAATAAATGACCACCGACACAAAAGATGTCACCAGCATCCACATCGTATATCCAAAATAATTAATGCTGCTGTTCATGACCGCTTCATACTGACCGCAAACAGTGATAGCTAACGCTTTATATGGGAACATTTGACCAGCGATATTGCCGGAAAACATAACGCCGACCACCATCAGCATAGGCCATTTTTCTCCCGGTTTGTAACCACATACTTCGCAAATCCCGTATAAAATATACCAGCAAATCAGTAAGGAAGCGGAAGGCGGCAGCAAAGCAGAGCAAACATAGTTCATCATCAATACTAAAAATGTCAATACCCAAGGTTTTCCTTTGGCCCATTTGATAGAAACAATTCGCAGGCAAATATAACGGGTCAAACCAGCTTTGTCCAATACACCTGCCAAAATATAAACAAACATCAATAACAAAATCGTGTTATTCCCAAAGGCTTCTTTGAATACACCATTCATGTTTGAATAATCCGTCATGCCCAACATAATTAAGCCTGCAATACTGGGCCAGTGTAAGCCCACTGTCAACCAGCCATATACCATCCCCAAGAAAATACCAATGATTTTCATACCTAATGGAGTCAAAGGTTCAATCAATGGCAAACTGCCAAACCCTGCCATAATGGCAAGACAAATAATACTATGCATATAATATAGTTTACTGTTTTTTGTTTCACTGAAAATCATGTATCTCACACCCTTTCCTATAAACGCATCGCTGCATCAAATCCAGTATGCACTGCTGTGCAAATATCGGCAGCTTTCAGACAATCGCCTACATGTATGACATCAAAAGCTACATCCTTGAACTGATCGCGAACGTCTTCCAAGGCGCGGTTACCGACAGATAATACAACGGTATCTGCTGCGATAAATCTTTTTTCCTGTTGCATATTCTCCAACCATACGCCCGTTTCCGTGATTTCTACACAACGTAAACCGGTCTGATATTGCACACCTGCCTGTTCCATATAACGCATAATGTGCATACGCTGGCTGAACTGCGCATTACCGGCAATATTTTCACCCATTTCCACTACCAAGGTTTCATGGTCTTTGCCACCCAAATGGATTGCTGTTTCACAACCCATAGAACCGCCGCCAATAATAACAACTTTCTTGCCGACCTGCTCCTCATGGCCCAAAACATCTACTGCCTGCATAACATTTTTGTTATTTACACCGGGAATTGGTGGTACAACCGGCACTGCACCCACAGCTACAATCACTGCATCGGGGTCGGCAGTTTCCATCATGGCTCTAGTAGCTTCAGTTTCTAATTGAATCGTCACGCCAGCTTGACGAACCTGCCGGATCAAATATTCTCGAAATTTTTTTACTTCTGCTTTAAACCACATATGGTCAGCAAAAAATAACTGGCCGCCTAATTTGTCACTCTTTTCATACAAAGTAACTTGATGACCCTGCTGTGCTGCTGTTAGAGCTGCCTGCATACCAGCTACACCGCCACCAATGACAGCCACCTTTTTCTGCTCCGTTGGCATAGGGATTTTGGCTTTATAAGCGCCCTGTCCATATAAAGGATTAATAGCACATTTCAAATCATAGGTTGCACTGGCATCAAAGGTGATAGACTTGCTGAGCGCACCTCGTCGTCCAGTGTCTACACAATAATTACAACGCAGACATGGACGGACATCGCCTTCTTGCCCATGACGGACTTTTTCCACCCAGTTTGGATCTACATTGGCCTGTCTGGCCATCAACACATAATCGGCTTTTCCTTCTGCTAAAAGATTTTCGGCTAGTTGTGGGTCATGCACGCCACCTACTACCCCAACAGGAATTTTTACGCCAGCTTTTTTCACAGCTGCACTATACTGTGCATTATGACCAGCTGGTAAATAATGACTAGGAAAAATATCGGGCCGGCTGGCAGGATTCATCCGGTTGCCGCAAGTCATGTGTACCATATCGATGAAATCCTCCAACATTTTAACCTGCTCAATAGCCTCTTCAATTTCAATCCCGCCTGGTGTCATTTCGGAACCGCTGAGCCGTACATCTATTAATAAAGTATCTCTTACTTTTTGTCGAATTCGTTCCACTACCATACGTGGAAAACGCATGCGGTTTTCCACACTGCCGCCATAGGCATCGGTTCGTTTATTAAACAACGGAGAAAGGAAACTGGACATCAGCCAGCCGTGGGCAAAATGCAGACAGATTAAATCAAACCCACTGCGTTTTACCAAAACTGCCGCTTCCGCATACATGTCTGCCACTTCTTCCATATCATCTGGTGTCATGGCTTGCACCTCTATGCCGCCCGGCATTGTCAACGCACTGGCACTCATGATTTTTCTGCCAGCTCCCGGTTTCATCCAAGCACCTTGATGATAAATTTCACAGCCAGTTTTTGCGCCATAAAGATGGGCGTACTGATTGAGAAAATGACAACTCATAAACTTATCTTCATTGGCTAAACTCAAGGAGCGTCCGTTATTTTCCAACATAGGGATTACAACTTTCGCCTGCACCAAGCCGAAGCCGCCTTTGGCAAAATCACCGTACAAGTTGACGCCAAAATCATTTAAAGCGCCATCTGTACCTTGTGCCAATGGACAACCCATAGGCGCAGTAAAGACTCTGTTTTTAAATTCAATTTGATTTTTTCCTACAACCAACGGTTCAAACAAATGTGGATATTTTTCTTTGTAAATTGGTTTCATAATCATTCCATACCTTTCTCTATAAAATCAATGCAGCATCAAAACCTGTGGAAACAGCGCCGAAAACAGTACCGACCTTTTTGCAGTCCCCTACGGCAATCACATCATAGGCACTGCCTTCAAAGCTATCGCGCACTTGCGTACGGGATCGCATGCCAGAAGCAAGGATCACAGTATCAGCGGTAAAAGTTTTGATGTTTCCTGCACTGTCAGCAGCTTCAACGCCCATTTCAGTAATCGCAGTACAACGCAAACCGGTTTCAATATGAATCTGTGGATCTCGCTGCATAAAATCCAAAGTACGGACACGCTCGGTAAAGATTGCTTCTGGCGCCAATTCTTCGCCCATTTCTAAAATGGTAACCTGCTTATCATGCTTGGACAAATGCAAGGACAATTCACAACCGACCATACCACCGCCAATGATTACAACGCTGTCACCTAAGCAATCTTCATGGCCAAATACCTCTAACGCTGTCATCACATTTTTCCCGTTCACACCAGTAATCGGTGGAATGAAGGGTTCCGCACCTACTGCCACAATGACTGCGTCTGCACCTTCTGTATAAACTTGCTCTGGCGTAGCCTCTATCCCTAGTTTGACAGCAATCGGCGCTTTCTCCACTTGACGAATCAGATATTCCCGGAACGCTTTCATTTCCCGTTTAAACCATACATAATCGGCATAAAATAACTGACCGCCCAATTTCCATTCTTTTTCATATAAAATCACTTCATGACCTCTTGCACTGGCTTCCAAAGCCGCCTGCATACCAGCTACGCCACCGCCAATGACAACAATTTTTTTACGGCGTGTTGCCGGTGGGAAATTTTTACGCATAGCGCCGTGTCCAAATAACGGATTAACAGAACAAGTGCTTTCACCGGTAGCATCCTTTCCCAAAGATAAATCGCCACATCGGCAACATTTGATACAAGGACGGATATCTTCCTCTCGCCCGGCCCGTACTTTCTCTGCCCAATCGAAATCTGCAATAAAGTTTCTCGCCATTACCACATAATCGGCCTGTCCCTGTGCCAGAATTCGTTCTGCCACCGCCGGACTATTAATGTTGCCAACTACACCAACTGGAATTTTTACGCCAGCTTTTTTGATTGCCTCCGATAATGGCGCATTATGACCTGGCTCAGTAAAATGGTCAGCGCCGATATAACCTCTGGTTAGCGGTTCCAACCGCGTGCCGCTGGATACATGCACCATATCCACAAATTCTTCTAACATTTTTACAATCTCAACCGTATCTTGAATTTTTAGACCATTGGGCGTCATCTCATCGCCGCTCAACCGCAATTCCAACAAAAAGTCCTTCCCGACAGCCTGACGTACATGCTGCAGCACCATTCTTGGAAAACGTACACGATTTTCCAGACTTCCGCCATATTTGTCCGTACGATGATTAAACATCGGCGATAAAAAGCCTCCAAACAACCAGCCATGGCCATAGTGCAACATTGCCATATCCAAGCCGCCTCGTTTTGCCAATAAACAAGCTTTGGCAATGTTTTCAGCCACCAATTCCATATCTTCTTCTGTCATTTCTCTAGATAAGATACCATTAGGCATCCTGCATGCCGAAGCTCCCATAGGTCCCAAATGTCCTTCATTAAACCTTGGAGATGCAAACTGACCAGAATGATTAAATTCAATAGATGCTAATGCGCCATAAGCATGGACATAAGTGGAATACCAATGCAAGCTTTGCAATGCTTTTTCACTATAACAATCCACATGACCTTCATGGGCGGTGCTATTCAATGCATCAATTTTCCCCTCTCCGATGGTTACAACGGCCGCTCCGCCTCTGGCTCGATCACCGTAAACCAAAACGCCCCGTTCATTTAATAAATCCTGATGATCTGTGGTAATGCCGTGGTGAGTGGGCGCCGCCACAATACGATTTTTTAATGTTTTTCTACCCACTATTAATTTCTGGAATAGATGCGGATACTTTTCCTGATAAAGCCGTAACGTTTTTTCCATAGTTCTTTGCTCCCCTATTAATTATTTCAATATGTTTCATACTTTCTTTGTATATGTATTATATAAAAGCTTGATTTTTTTGCATAGAAGACAGTTTCGGGATGCTTATTGTCGAAAAATTCGACAATCTCATTTATTCGTTGTTCAAAATCCCAGGGTAGACAAAGCAAGAGAAAAGCTCTATACTCAATTCATAGTGATTGATTACGTGGGAGGATTTATTATGCGTTTAGAGCATTTGCGCTATCTCTTGGAAATTGACCGCTGCCATTCCATCAATAAAGCAGCGCAAAATTTATTCATCGCGCACTCTACTTTATCGTATATTTTGCAAAATATCGAAAACGATTTGGGTTACTTAATTTTTGAGCGCTCTAAACAAGGCACAATGCCCACAGCACAGGGGCAAAAAATTCTAAAGGATATTCAAACCATTTCCAATTTGGTTGATACTTGGACCCTTACAGCCGAACAACAGCCCGCAATCAGTGGCCATGTACATATCACCAATTTACCTATCTTCTCCCGAATCTTTCGTTTAGGATTGTTTGTTCGCCTGCAAGAGCAATATCCTGATCTGCATCTTCATTTCCATGAAGCCCAGTTGACATCTCTAGAGGAGTTATTCAGTCTCTTAAAAAAATCAACTTCTCGTATTTTTCTGGGACCATTAACTGAAGAAGAACAGCACACTTTTGAAACACGATTTGCTGATGATGCAGTTTGGAATTACTGCTGTATTAACGTAGACACCATGGCCTTGTTTGTCAGCGGCAACAATCCTTTCGCCCAGCGGAAATACTTACAGCCGGAAGAACTCCACGCATTGCCGATGTTATTCTATCCGAATGTTGATAAAAAGTTTGGATACCATGCTATTCTGAAATATTTTTCTGCTACCCAAACCTATACCATGAGTACTTCTGATTTAATTTTAAATATGGTAGCAGATGATGCTTGTACAGCATTGGCCAGCCGTTTACTGCTTTCCGATTCTCCCTTATTTAAAAATGGACAAATTATACAACTGCCAATCGCTGGGTACCCCATGTCCATGATTTACTATTTACTGTTTCCTGCTGAAGCGCAAATCTCGACTGCTGAAAAAATTGTTGTATCTGCCATTCAGGAAGCCTTTGCCCAATTGGAAGAAAAATTTTTAAATTGCTAGCAAAATAATAACGACATTTCCCACCAGCCATTTCTTTCTCGAAAACTGATACAAAACGTCGAACTAGATTATCTTTGCAACACAAAACCTCCCGCAGCGCGGCTATAGCCGATTGCGGGAGATTTTTATGCCTGCATGGCATCTACTTATCTTATCACTATTCATTCATCAATGCTTCCAACATAGACCCATAAGCCGTTGTTGCTGTCACTTTCACATAATCCAACAACAGAAAATCGGTCACGCCGTATTGTGTCAATAGTTGGGCCAAGTCCTCCTGACAGGTACGCGGATCAATGGCCACGATGGTTTCATAGCCTGCCGCCAGCCATGGCACCAACGCATTGCCGTAGGAATCCTTTACCACAGCCAGCACCCGGCCGTTTTTGGCATCTCCCTCCACCACCGTATAAGGATAATCGCCGCTGATAAAGATGCCATAGTCGGCTTTCCCGGCGTTGAAGTTTTCATTCAGCATAGGCGCTTGAAAGGATTTTTTCTGCCCGTCCTCATAATAATACATGGTCGCCCGATTGTGATGCCCCGATCTCACATAATAAACCACATCTTCAGGATGCTGCTCTAACTGTGGTGTGAGATGGTTACGCCCCAACTGGCCCAGATAGCCCGACATGGTATGCACTTCATATTGCTCCAGCGCCGGCAGCGTTATGCCTGCCGCTTCGGCAAATGCCTGAGCGCCATAATACGCGCCCAACGCCGTCCAATGATGGTCGGTGCGGAAATAAACAGGCTCTGCCTGGTGCTGCTCCAGCCGTGTATACACATCAATGGTCCTGATGCGGCTGTCCAACTGCCCGTATACCTGCCCAATGGCCTGCTGCTGGTTATCCGACAACTGCCGGTATTGCTGTTTCTCAAAGGCAATCCGCATAGGCACCAGCATGTGATACATGTTTATCTGTTCCGGCAGCCAATCGGCATAGGCATTGACCGCCCGGACATAGCTGTCGCAGGCCTGACTGTCATAGTGATACAGCTCCAACAAACGATCCTCCAAAACCAGCAGCTCCTGCTTGGCCCCGTTCTGTGCTGCCTGAGCGCCCTGCTGCACCCCCACATCGGCAGTGGTTTCCACAATCTGCGCCGAAACATCCTTCCCACTGTAAGCCATAGTCTGCTCTACCGTTCCCGCCACCTGCAGAAACAGCGCTCTGCCCGGCACATGATCGCTAAGATACTCCTCCCACTGACGGAAATAATCGCCGGAAAGATAGCTCTGCACCGAAAGCTGTGGCTTGACCTGCAGCGTGCGGTTTTCCTGCCGGGACACCGTCTGTTCGCTAAAGAATGCCCCGATATCCAAGCCTGTGCAGCATAACGCCAGCACAAGAAAACCGCTTAAAATCTCAGTCTTGTTCATCATCACACCCACCGCCTAAAACCGAAAATAAAGAAAAGGATTATAGCTCTGCCCCACCAGCAGCACCACACACAATAAGCCCAGTGCCAAAAGACCGGTGAAGTTTACTCCAGGCAGCCGTCCAAGCTGCAAACGCTGCCAAAGCCGCGCCGGATAATGGGTAGCGCCTACAGCCAGCACCGGCAGCAGCCAAAAATATTGCTGCACAACGCTAACCGCCCGCAAATCCCACAGCGCAATACCGGGCCGTAAGCCCAGAAAGGCCAATAAAAATTGTTGTAGCTGCGCCCAATCGGTATAATAAAAGAGCGCCCAACCCCATAAAACCACCACTGCCGTACAGCACCAGCCCAACAGCCGATGCTCCCGCAAACACCCCAATAAAAATTTTTTCTCTATCAGCAGCATACAGCCGTAATACAAGCCCCAGGCCACAAAATTCCAGCTAGCGCCGTGCCACAAACCAGTCAGGGCCCACACGATCAGAATATTGCGCAGCTGATGCCGCCGGTTGCCGCCTAAGGGGATATACACATAATCTCGAAAGAAAAAGCCCAGCGAGATATGCCAGCGCCGCCAAAAATCAGTCACAGAAGTGGACAGATAGGGATATCGAAAATTTTCGTGGTAGCGAAAGCCAAACATACGACCCAAGCCAATGGCCATATCCGAATAGCCAGAAAAGTCGAAATAAATCTGAAAGGCGTACAGTAAGATACCCAACCAGGCGCCCGCCACAGAAAGCTGCCCCACATTACCGTCCAGCAACAGCGCCGCCGCTTCTCCGGCATAGTTGGCTAAAATTACCTTTTTGCTCAAACCGCAGACAAACCGCGAAACGCCCTGTTGAAAGCCTGCCAGCGTTATAACTCGCCGTTCCAGCTGTTGGGCAATATCGGCATAGCGCACAATAGGACCCGCCACCAATTGAGGAAACATGGCGATATACAGCAAATAATTGCTGTACTTGCGCTGTACTTCCACCTTACCCCAATACAAATCCAGCAAATAGGACAGCGACTGAAAGGTGTAGAAGGAAATACCGATAGGCATTTCTATCTGCGGCACCGGTAAGGTTACTGGCAATAAACCGTTTGCCACTTCCACCGCAAAGCCCAAATATTTAAAGCAAAACAACACGCCCAAGTCAAACACTATCGAGCCCCACAGTGCCGCTTTCGCCTGCCATTGGCCCCGATAACGATCCATGCGCCGTCCGTTATGATAATCCAGCGTGGCTGTAAGCAACATGGCGCAAATCCATAACGGCTCCCCCCAAGCATAAAAAAACAGCGAAGCTGCCAACAAAATCCCATTGAGCCAGCTAATGCGGCCATGCAAATGATAAACCAAAAAATAAATGCCCAACACCACCGGCAGAAAAAAACCTAAAAAAATCAGATTTGAAAATACCATCTTACATCCCATCCTGTTTTTTATTTTATCATATAAGAATGATTATAAATTATTTTACATGATGAGAATTTATTTGGCAAGCATTTTTATTTTGTGTTCATAGAATTTCATTTAAAAATCTAATGAATTTTAGCTTTATATGCGGCTCTATTTGCTACAACTTCGCCAACTCTTTCCAATTGCAATTTACTGAAGAAGCATATACCATGCAAAGAAACCATGCCAGAAGGATTACTCACATTGCTGTGTCGATAATCCTTCTAGCATGGTTGACAATGCTTCTTTCATTATTATTTTCCGCCTTTCTGCGAAAGGCACCAATGCGTCATGAAACGTGTA
>CABQBF010000010.1 GCA_902462325.1 uncultured Peptococcaceae bacterium | reverse complement strand
GTAATTCGTCCGATGCCCGACGTTTTTCTAGTCGGGTACACGGAGGGATAGGGCAAAGGGTAGCAAAAAAATTCAATATATAAAAAAATCAGAAAATAGCAAATAAAAGAATAAGCGGAGCATAGTGGAGTCGAGGTATTTTTCAATTGGAATGAGGGAATGATCCGGTAGGGAAGCCCTCCGGCAAATGAGAAGGCCGGAGGGTATATGCAGAAAAGATATTAATAAGAAAGCCCCGAAAGGAAAAACATGAAAAATACGGAGGAGAAGACGAACGATGAATGAGAAAAGAGTAGCAGTAGGCAGTCTGGCCATATGCTCGATGGTATTATTGAATGGCTGCGCCTGGATGGGCGGCGGCTCTATGGGAGCAGCTATCGGTCATATGGTGTTTGGTGCAGTAATCGCATTGGCCGGTGTGTTTGGAGTGAACAAGCTGAAAAAATAAAGTGAAAATCAATGATGAAAAAGGATTTACAACTGCAATGTCATCCTGACAGTTTTAAGAAGCGTTTAGGAGACTGAAGGGAGTATCCCAATGGTGCTCTGTCATCCATGAGGAAGCCTGTAAGGAAAAAACGCTTAGACTCCACTGTGTTCCGCTTAACAGAAAAAAATTGAGCAAACGAATGAAAATGAAATTGAAAGAACAGGCAGAATAAAATCGGGGGTATGAGGATGAAAAATAGAAGAAGATATATTGCCGGTGTGTTGGCGCTGGCGATGCTATTGGGAAGCGGCTGTGTGGACCAGTCCCAGGGAAAGACGGTGCAGGCGGACGCTGACGGAGAAGCGCCCCGGATTATCGCTACATCAGGGGCAACCTGTCAGATTATGGATAGGCTGGAGCTGGATTTGGTAGGCATTCCTACCCTAACCACTTCTTCCTTACCGGCGCGATATGATGGTGTAACAGAGGTAGGCTCGCCTATGGGGCTGGATATGGAGATTATCAAATCGTTAAATCCCACCGATGTGGTAGGGCCGGATACCTTGAAGGAGGACTATGCGCTGCAGTATGAAAATATCGGCGTGACAGGTACCTTTATCAATCTGCGCAGTGTGCAGGGCATGTATGACAGCATTGCTATGCTGGGAGAAAAGTATGACCGTCAGGAGCAGGCGCAGGCCATGATTGACGAATATGAAAGCTATATGGCCGATTATCTGGAACGCAACCAGCGGGACGAAAAGCCAAGGGTGCTGGTGCTGATGGGGCTGCCGGGCAGTTATCTGGTCTGTACGCAGAACAGCTATGCAGGCTCTCTGGTGGAGCTGGCCGGCGCGGAAAATGTATTCCATCATGAAAGCAAGGACTTTTTGAATGTGAATACAGAAGAAATCCTGAAAACCGACCCGGATATTATTATCCGGACGGCCCATGGTCTGCCCGATAAGGCCAAAGAGATGTTTGCCAAGGAATTTACAGAAAATGATATCTGGAAGCATTTTCGGGCTGTGCAGGAAGGTAAGGTTTATGATGTGGACTATATGCTTTTTGGGATGAGTTCTACCTTTGAGTATCCGGAAGCGCTGGACGATTTGGAAACGGTGCTGTACGGTGATGGCGATGTGGCCGGTAAGGAAAGCATCGAGGTGGCCGGAGAGCAGGCCGGAGGTGCGGCGGAATGAGCGTCAGAGTGAAACGGATTTTGAGCTTTGCCGTGCTGGCAGTGGCTACAGTGGGATTGTTTTTATTTTCCTGCAATCAGGGCAGTCTGCATGTAAGCTACAGCGAGCTGTTGCGGGGGCTGTTTGTGGAATACAATGAAACAGTGGCCACCATTTATGATTTGCGGTTTCCACGGATTGTGATTGCGCTGTTGGCCGGTGCGGCGCTGGCGGTGTCGGGGGTATTGTTTCAGGCGGTGATGAAAAATCCGCTGGCAGACCCTGGTATTATCGGGATTTCGGCTGGGGCCGGCTGTGCGGCGGTTATCATTACAGCATTTTTCCCGATGTTGTTTTTCTTTAGTCCGCTGTTTGCCTTTGCCGGCGGCTGTCTGGCCTGTGTGCTGGTTTATAGTCTGGCCTGGAAGGACGGGTTCAGTCCGCTGCGGCTGATTTTAGTCGGTGTGGCGGTGAACGCAGTGTTTACCGGAATTTTGCAGGCTTGCGGCGCTATGACCAGCAGTACGGTCAGCGGGGTAGCGTCCATTGTGGACGCCAATATCGCCATGAAAACGTGGAGCGATGTGCGACTGTTGGCCTGGTATGTGGTGATTGGTCTGATTGCGGCCATGCTGGTGCATAAGATGGCCAATTTGCTGGCCTTGGAGGATAAGACGGTGCGCAGTTTGGGCATCAATGTGACGCTGGTGCGGCTGGCGGTATCGCTGGTGGCAGTGCTGTTGGCCAGTATTACCACAGCGGTGTGCGGTACGGTGAGTTTTATCGGGCTGATTGTGCCCCATATGGGCCGGCTGCTGGTGGGCAGCGACCACAAGTATTTAATCCCGTTCAGTTGTTTATTAGGGGCCTTCATTATGCTGGCAGCGGATACAGCAGGGCGGTTGATTGCTTCGCCCTATGAAATTTCAGCGGCCATTATCATGTCGGTAGTGGGCGGTCCGTTCTTTATCTTCTTGCTGCGGAGGAGTGACAAAAACTATGGAAGTTAAGAATATACATTTTGCCTATGGAGCCGGGCGCGGTCAGGTGGGACATCCGGTCTTAAACGGGGTGTCCTTCAAGGTGAAGCCGGGTAAGGTGACAACGCTGATTGGGGCCAATGGCTGTGGGAAAACCACGCTGTTTAATGTGATGACCAAAAACTGCATTCCGCAGCAGGGACAAGTGTTGTTAAACGGGCAGGATATCAGCAAAATCAGTCTGCGGGATTTTGCCAAGCAGGTGGCCATTGTACATCAGTATAATACAGCGCCTGCCGATTTAGAGGTGGAGAAGCTGGTGGAATATGGCCGGCTGCCGTTCTCATCTATGTGGAAAGGAATGACCGATGAGGATGAAGCTTGTGTGGATTGGGCGTTAGAGGTAACGGACAGCGCCGGATTTCGCAAGAAGAAGATTTCCGAATTATCAGGCGGCCAGCGGCAGCGGGTGTGGCTGGCTATGGCTTTGGCGCAGAAAACGGATATTTTGTTTCTGGACGAACCCACTACTTATCTGGATATCAAATATCAGATTGAAATTTTGCGTCTGGTGCAGGAGTTGAATCGCACCCTGGGGCTGACCGTGGTGATGGTGCTGCACGATATCAATCAGGCTGCCCATTTCAGCGATACCATCGTGGGGATGCGGCAGGGAAAGATTGTGGTGGACGGCGACGCCAGAGAGGTGATTAGCCAGGAAACCATTCGGGAAATCTACAGCATCGATTTAACAGTGAAGGAGCTGGAGGCAGGCAAAAAATTCGTTCTTGCCGTGTAATGAGAGCCTGCCACAGCTTTGGAGCTGGGTGGAAAAACTGAAAGTTCTTGTAGGAAAAATGATTTATCGGCCTGTTTCGTCGGATAAAACATCTGGCGGGACAGGCTTGTTTTATAGCAGTTGTCAGGCGCGATTCCTTTTCTTCTGTATAAAGGGTGCTTGAAAAATCTTGTGCAATACCTGCCGGTGTGCTATCATAAATGACACAAAAATAAATGGATTTTTTGTGAAAAAAGCTTGCCAAATGCAGGCGGGCATACTATATTGATAATAAGAATGGATTGTAAAGAGCAGGAGATGGAGGTACGCATGAAAATTGCTTTGGATGCCATGGGCGGTGACCATGCCCCGCAGGAGATTGTGCTGGGCGGGCTGCAAGCTCTGCAGCAATATCAGGAGATTGAAAAAGTGTTTCTCGTCGGGCAGAGAGCGCCAATTGAGGCAGCGCTGACTCAGGCGGATAATGGAAACCGCAGTAAAATTGAAATTGTGGAAGCCGGTGAAGTCATTGAGATGGCCGACCATCCGGCCACTGCTTATCGACGCAAAAAGGACGCTTCCATTACGGTAGCTACCCGTCTGGTGAAAAGCGGCGAAGCTGATGCGGTGGTATCGGCAGGGAGCACTGGCGGGCAGATGGTGGCAGCCTTGTTTGGCTTGGGCCGCATTAAAGGCGTAAGCCGTCCGGCTATCGGCTGTATGCTGCCTACCTTAACTGGCGGCAAGCTGCTGGTAGATGCTGGCGCCAATACCAATGTCGATGTGGAAAATCTGGTGCAGTTTGCCCAAATGGGCAGCATTTATATGGAATCGGTGATGGGTGTGCAAAAACCGAAAGTTGGGTTGATCAATAACGGCGCTGAGGAAACGAAGGGCAGCGATTTGACCCAGGCGGCCTATCAGCGTTTGAAAGAGCTGTCTGGGATTCATTTTATCGGCAACATTGAAGGACGGGACGTACCGGCTGGTGTGGTTGATGTGATGACCTGTGATGGCTTTACCGGCAATGTGGTGCTGAAAACCATGGAAGGTATGGGAAAAACCATCATTGCCATGTTGGAGCAGGAAGTGATGGCCTCCGCTCGCTGTAAAGCCGGCGCTTTGCTGATGAAGCCGGCTTTGCGCAGTTTAAAGCATAAGATGGATTATGCCGAATACGGCGGCGCACCTTTGTTGGGCGTCAACGGAGTCAGCATCGTTTGTCATGGCAGCTCGAAGGCCAAGGCCATCTGTAAGGCCATGGAAGTGGCCTGTCATTGCTGTGAAAGCAAATTTGTAGAAAAAATAAAAGGAAATTTTGAAAAAGGCATAGAAAACTAACAACAAATATGCCGTATTACGGAAGGAGGTGACGGGAATGGATTATTTCAAAAAAATCAGAGATATCGTAGCGGAACAACTCAATGTTGACCCTGAAACCATCACCATGGAGACACGCTTTGATGAACTGAACGCCGATTCCCTGGATGTCGTAGAGGTCATCATGACACTGGAACAGGAATTTGATATGCAGATTCCGGATGAAGAAGCAGAACGAATCAAAGATATTGGTGCAGTGGTAGATTATATCAGTGAAAATGCATAATCTGAATTTTGTTTATAATAGGAAGGCGGTCTGTGTTACAGCAGGCTCCTTCTTTTTTTGTTCATAACTAATTGCGGGCTTGCAAACAAATTTTTTGGATGTGATAGCAGAAAGTAACAAAAATGATATTCATAAAAAAATAATTGTGAGTATTATTTATCTTTTTGAGGGAAAATAGTTGACCTAATTAGACGAAGCGTGTAAAATATAAACACAATAGTAGTTTTGAAATAGAAGCAAGAAAAGATTTTAATAGAGTATAAAATCAGAAGAGAGGCGCGTTATGGAAGATACAAAAATCAGAAAAGAGCTGACCAAAATCGGCCTGAAAAATCTGGGAGAAATTAAGCACAATCTGGCTCCTGCATTGCTGGTGGAGGAAGCGTTTACCAACGGCGAAGGGGTTTTAACTGATACAGGTGCATTTCGGGTGGAAACCGGAAAATTTACCGGACGTTCCCCGAAAGACCGTTTTATTGTAAGACGCAGAAGTATTGAAAAACAGATTGCCTGGGGCAAGGTGAATATGCCCATTGAAGCCGATGTGTTTGAACGGTTATATGACAAAGTGATGACCTATCTGGAAGGCAAGAATGTTTATGTGTTTGACGGTCTGGCTGGCGCTGATGTACAGTATCAGATGCAAGCCCGCATCA
Source organism: uncultured Peptococcaceae bacterium (assembly GCA_902462325.1). Taxonomy (GTDB): domain Bacteria; phylum Bacillota; class Peptococcia; order Peptococcales; family Peptococcaceae; genus UBA7185. The sequence goes on along the minus strand of CABQBF010000010.1, from coordinate 27,629 downwards.
TCAATGAATATGCCCATCAGAATTTGTTCATGCATCAGCTATTGGTGCGTCCAAGCAAAGAAAAAATCGGCTGCTATGTGCCCGACTTGCACATGGTATGTGCGCCCGGCTTTAAATGCGACCCGGAAACAGACGGCGTGAATTCCGATGCAGCCATTATTCTGGATTTGGAAAAACGGATTATTTTAATTGTAGGCAGCAGCTATTGCGGTGAAATGAAAAAGGCGATTTTCTCTTCGATGAACTATTTCTTGCCGCAGCGCAACGTGCTGTCTATGCACTGCTCCGCCAACATGGACCCAGAAACAGGAAATGTGGCGCTGTTCTTTGGTTTGTCCGGTACTGGGAAAACCACACTGTCTGCCGATCCAGCCCGTAAGCTGATTGGGGATGATGAACACGGCTGGTCCAATTCGGGCGTGTTTAATATTGAAGGCGGTTGCTATGCCAAAGCCATTCGTCTGAATGAGGAACAGGAGCCGGAAATTTTCCATGCAATTAAGTTCGGTTCGGTGGTAGAAAACGTACAGTTCTTCCCAGGTACGCGGAAAGTCGATTTTTATGACGGTACCTTAACTGAAAATACCCGCGCCGCATATCCGGTGGAATATATTCCGAATGCACAGCTCAATGGCCGTGGCGGCATTCCGAAAACTGTTATTTTCTTAACGGCTGACGCTTTTGGCGTATTGCCGCCAATTGCTAAACTGAATACGCTGCAGGCCATGTATCATCTGCTGAGCGGTTATACCAGTAAACTGGCTGGCACCGAACGGGGGGTTACCGAGCCGCAGGCAACCTTCTCCACTTGCTTTGGGGAACCGTTCCTGCCGTTAGATCCTATGGTATATGCAAAAATGCTGGCAGAAAAAATCGAAAAATACAATGTCAATGTATATCTGGTCAATACTGGTTGGGTTGGCGGGCCTTACGGCATTGGCAACCGGATTAAATTGTCCTATACCAGAAGTTTAGTGACAGCAGCCTTAAACGGTGAATTGGAAAAAGTGGAATACGAGCAGCACCCAGTGTTTAAGGTATTTATGCCACAGAGTTGCCCAGGCGTTGACGCAGAAATTTTAAATCCGATGAATTTATGGTTCGATAAAGATGCTTACATGAAACAGGCAAAGATGCTGGCCGGTAAATTTATTGACAATTTCACCCGCTTTGAATCGGCCCCCAACTTCGTGGTGCAGGCCGGCCCCGTCATTGATTAATGTCTGATTATCGAATAAAAGAACTATGAAAGAAAAACACCTTCTACAGCAAAAATGTTTTGCATAGAAGGTGTTTGTTATTTAGAAAGCTACATTTTACCAGCCATAACTCGGTCGATTAAAAATTCGATTTCTTCGTATTCCCGCAGGCCAGTGAATTTGTGGCATTGCCTGCCGTTATAGTAAAAGAGTACTGTAGGCGTGCCCTGCAGTTTCATGCTTTTATACAGCGTATCTTCGGCAATGGCGTCTACAAAATAAAATCCAAAGGGCTGATCGGCATATCCCTGTTCAATTTCTTCCAGCAGCGGATGCAATTCCTGACAGATGGGACAGCCTTCTTTCACAAACAGCACCAAGCCAGTCTGTTTTTCTTCTAATAAGGTTTGGTTAAAGGTTTCTAGCGTTAATGCTTTCATAAATAGTCACCTCAAAATATATAATGATGAAAATAAAATAGAGAATACCAAATATTTTCTTTATCATAGCATGAGTATGGGATAAAATACAAGGGCTCAATACATTTTACTTTTGTTTTATAACCTTTTTTTGTTATAATAAAAAGCAATAGAGCAGAGTGAGGGATGCATATGAAGTGGCTGAAGCATTTAAAAACGATTACCCATCATAAAAAATTGGTGATGGAGCATTGTTTTAGAGTGGGTTTGTATTATCAAGGGCTGACCCATGATTTATCCAAATATTCTCCGGCGGAGTTTTTAGCTGGCGCGAGGTTTTTTCAGGGAGATCGCAGTCCCAACGATGCGGAGCGAAAAGCAAAAGGTTACAGCGCCGCCTGGCTGCACCATAAAGGACGAAACAAGCATCATCTGGAATATTGGATTGATTACAGCCCAGAGGGCGATCGTCAATTGGCGGGCATTCGTATGCCGGAAAAATACGTGGCGGAAATGTTCTGTGATCGTGTAGCCGCCAGTAAAACTTATCGTAAGGAATTATACACCGACAGCGACCCGTACGAATATTATGAAAAATCAAAACACGCTTATTTGATGCATCCCGAATCACAAGCGCTGCTGGAAAAATTGTTGCTCCTGCTCAAAGAGCAAGGCGAAGAAGCTGCTTTTTCCTATATTCGACATAGCGTTTTGCGAAAAAAATGGCGGAAATAATGTCAGACCTATTGACGAAGCGGTTTTAATATTATAGAATTATACTAGGTTTGTTGTAACAAATAGCCAAAAAAAATTGTAAACGATGATGGAGGAGATGTGATTATGGAAAACTTAAAACGTTTACCAGACAGTGAATTAAAACTTATGATGATTATATGGGATGCTGGCGAACCAGTTGCCTCCCCATATATCCTGGAAAAATTAGTGGGCGAAAAAACCTGGGCCAAGACAACTGTTTTAAACTTTTTATCCCGTTTGGTAGACCGGGGCTTTTTGACCACTGAAAAACGGGGTCGGTTCCACTATTTTTCACCGGCAATATCTAAGGAAGATTATTTACAGATGGAAAGCCGCTCTTTCTTACAGCGGGTACATCAGAATTCTTTGAAAAGCCTGGTGGCTTCTTTGTATGACGGACAGGGTATTAACGATGATGATTTGAAGGAGCTGCGCCAGTATGTAGATCAGATTTCTGATCAGAAATAAGGCGGTTTTTTACGGCTTCGGAAAGGAGCTTTATGCGCACTGTTTTTTTGTCAGTTCTATCCCTTTCCTTTGGTATTATTCCGTTATTATTGCTGTTGCTGTTTGCACAAAAGCGTTTTAAGAGGCGGTTTGGTGCGGGTTGGGTTCGTTTAATCTGGATTGTGGTGCTGGTTCGTTTGCTGGTGCCATTTCCCGTCTCTTCGGTGGCGTTGTTGGCGCCCAATCTGTTTGCAGCGCAAGGTGCTGACGCTGCAGAAAAGGCTCTTGTCGGCAGTTTCTTGCAGCGTATGTCCTGGTTGGATTGGATTGCCACATTGTGGTTGGTGGTAGCAGGTTTGTTATTATTGTATCATATATTGGACTACGGCGTTTTTCGCCGCCATTTGCTGCGTTGGAGCCGCGAGCCGCAGGATGCGGGATATTATGAGATTAGCGAAGCGGTGCGCCGTATCTGGAAGCTGCCCCGTTCTTTGAAAATTCTCATTTGTCCCGAAATGAAAACACCGGCTGCTGTGGGGTTTTTTGCGCCAGTGATTTTACTGCCGTCAGAACATTATGACGACGCCGATTTGGAATTGATTTTACATCATGAAGCGGCCCATTTGCAGCGGGGCGATATTGTGGTAAAGTGGTGTGCCATGGCGGTACAATGTCTTTATTGGTTCCATCCGCTGGTGTATTTGGTACATAGCCGTTTAGAGGATGATTTAGAGGCGGCCTGTGATGCTGCTGTGCTGAAGAAAATCGGGCAGGAGCAGGAAGTGCAGAAATATTACAGCTACCTGATTTTGGATATTGCAGCGGGAAAAAGCGGACGGTTTTATCCGTTTACAACCTGTCTGCAGGATACCAAAGAGTGCTTACGGGCGCGCATTGATAATATTTTTGATACCAAGCCGAAAAAATCGGGGATGCCTGTTTGGCTGTTGTGTACCTTTGCGCTTTTATTGAGTACCGGTGTCATTCAATTGCAGTATTACGATAGCCAGAATAGCTTGCCTTTGCAGCAACCCAACGTGGATGGGGCTGTGCCGACTGAAGATACGACCGATCAATCAGTAGTCACTATTGATTTATATCAATTGGAACAGCAGTTGGAGGAACAGGAAGGTTAAAAATTTATTTAAGAAGAACTCGCTTAAGAGCTTCTGCCTGGGAAGGTCATGTAAAATTCTCAGACAGCAGCTCTTATTTTTTTGCGCCGTACATGTTCCAGAGCCAGAGAGCACAAACCATTGTGGCAGCTTCTGCCAAAGGCACGGCCAGCCAGACGCCACGCATACCCAATAGCGAAGGCATCGTTAGCAGGCATATCGTTAAAAAACCGAAGGTGCGCAGAAAAGATACCATAGCCGAATGTTTTCCATCGGATAAAGCGGTGAAAGCGGCAGAAATAAAAATATTTACGCCGCAGCATAAAAACGCTGTGGAAAAAATGGGAAAACCAATGGCGGCAATTTGATAGACGGCGCTGTCTGTCGCGGCAAATAGTTTCAGTAGCGCAGAGTCTGCCAGTTGTGCAAAGAGAAAAATCAAAAGCGAACTGACGCTGATGATGGCAAAGCAAAGGCGCAGTAAATTGCGCAGTTGTTGGGGCTTGTTTGCGCCCAAATTGTAGCTGATGAGGGGCGCTGTGCCCATAGAAAAGCCAAGGTACAAAGCAGTCAGCAGAAATTGGCTGTAAATCATGATGGTTATGGCGGCAACGCCGTTCTCTCCCAACAATCGTAATGTGATATGATTTAGTAAAAATGTGGTAAAGGCGGTGGCCAGTTGACTGACCATCTCGGAGGAACCGTTCAAACAGCTTTGAAACAGTAGCGCTAAATTCCATTCCGGCTTTACGATTTGTAGCTTACTGTGAAAATCAAGAAAATAACGCAAGCCAAAAAGGGCGGGAATACAATAGCTGATGCCTGTGCCCAAAGCAGCGCCGGCTATCCCCAGGGAACAGGGCGCCATAAACAGATAATCCAGCAAAATATTGCAGGCGCCGGCAAGCAGCGACAAGGCCATGCCTAAACCGGGGCGGCCTGCGGTGACAAAAAAGTTCTGAAAGAAAATTTGCAGCATGCTGGCTGGCGTAAAGAGCAGCAGCACGCTTAAATAGGCGCGGCAATCGGGATATAACAGTGGGCTGGCACCTAAGCAATAAAGCAGCGGTTCTAACAAGCAAAATCCGAGAAGGAGGAGTCCAATGCCAGCAAAAATTTCTGAAAAGAACAGCAGCGAAAAATTGGCCCGGGCTTTTTGAATTTGCCCAGCTCCCAATTGATGCGCGATGACAGCGTTGCCGCCAGCGGCCAGCATGGTGCCCAGTCCTACAATGCCGTTGATAACAGGGCAGACAATATTGACAGCAGAAAGGGCATTGGTGTTCACCAGACGGGCGATAAAAATAGTGTCTGTTATGGTGTAGAGCCCCATAGCCAGCATCATCAGCATGGTGGGTGCAGTAAAGCGCAGCAATGAAAAAAGCTGAATGTGCTGTTCAAGCGATTGTGTATGGGCTGATTTCATCGCCGTGTCCTCTCAATGAGCGGCTGCAGTTTCATCTTTTGCGTAGGATAACCAAACTCCTGCAGCAATTCTGCTGGCTGAAAGCCCATGTTTAATAACAGACGACGGTCGCCTAAATCGGCTTTGTCCTGCTGGCGAAAGGTGGTGGTTTCAATAATTGCTGTGTTTGTTTGCTTACTGGCAGTCTGTAAAAATTTTTGTACTGCCGCCGCTCTGTTGTATTGGGGATGGATTGCTAAAAAGAAAATAGAGCCGTGTTCCTGACAAAACAACATAGCGCCGATTATTTGCCTGTCATCGTGAAGCAAAAACGCCTGTTTTTGTCGGATAGCTTCTTGCAAAGCGATTTGATAAGCAGCTTGTTGCAGGCCGGGAAATCCGCTGACCACTTGCGGCAAAAATTGCAGCCAGTCTCGATAATCGGCTGAAGTGGCTGTATCAATTTGCCAGCATTGCGCTTTAGAGGGCGCTTTGTGCAAAACACAGGGTAGTTGCAAAGGATAAAACGTTCCGTTTTGCCGAAAGTGCTGCGGCGGTTGCTTGTACAGCTTCTTAAAAATAGCGGTGAATGCCTGCTGGCTTTCATAGCCCACGGAGAGGGCAATCTCAGCAATAGTGCGTTCTGTGTGGCATAAGAAACGGGCCGCCTCTGTCAATCGGCGTCGCTGCAGATAGTGGTGCAGCGAAATCCCAGTGGTAACCGTAAATAAATGGTGTAAATGATACGGTGAATGATGCATCTCATCGGCAATGCGCGTTAAATTTATTTTTTCTGCCAAATGGGCTTCCAAGTAATCTACGATAAATTGTACCTTGATGATGGTATCTGTCATAAAGCGCCCTCCTTTTTATTTGTATGATAAATTTGCAGGTGAACGAAACACGAGTCGCTGTCTGTTTAGTTTAGCAGAATTTGGCGGCGCTGTCTTTCTCATTCTTGCGGTTTTATTTGAATAGAAATGCAGGAAGGATATTTCAAAAACAAAGGCGATGTGTTATGCTGTACTGGAGCAAGCTCCGCTATGCAGGACATAAAAGAGGATGTGAAAAGATGCTGCGTTTACGAACCTATAAAAACAGCGATGCCAGAAAGATTGTCAGTTGGCTGACTGAGGAGGAAGCTTTTCAAAAATGGGCGGCAGGAAGATTACACTGGCCCTTATCAGAGGAGCAGTTTCAGCGTTTTGCTGCAGCCCAACTGGAGGAAGAACGCACCTATCTGGTGACCGCTTTAGATGAGCGGGGAGAACCGGTAGGATTTTTGTGCATGACCAAAGCTGATTACGAGAAAAACAGTATTCATTTCTGCTATATCATCGTCAGCAGCAAAAGCCGCGGCAAGGGCTACGGTACCCAGATGCTGCAGCTCGCGGTGCAGTATGCTGTGGAATTGCTGCAAATGCAGCGCATTACCCTGCGGGTGTTTGAAAATAATCAGGCAGCCCGGCGCTGCTACCAAAAAGTGGACTTTCGGGAAGAAGCCTATTACCCGATGGCTATGGAATATAAAGGGGCGCAATGGTCAGCCTATGATATGGTCTATCAGGTGCCTTTACGTTCCATTTGACAAGATTGTTTTTGCTTATGCAGCATAAACGTATATGCTGTTAAAAAATCAAGCGTTGCTTTTTGGGCTAATTTGCGCATATCACAGGCGATAAAGAGGAATGATTTTTGCAGGATTGGCAATGATAAAAATTGGAGGATGATACCATGGAAATTATGAAAAATATCAGGAAAGCAGAAGTGGTAAAACTGAAAGAAGAAGTGTCCTATCAGGATGGCCAGGTTGTGAGCAAAACACTGGTGCAAAACAGCGCAGTCAGTGTGACGTTGTTCTCCTTTGCCAAAGGTGAGGAAATCAGCACCCATGAGTCAAAAGGCGATGCCTTTGTCACTTGTTTGGATGGCGTAGGACGCATTACCATCGACGGCGTGGATTACGAGCTGCAAGAGGGCGATTCCATAGTGATGCCGGCGCAGCATCCTCATGCTGTGTATGGCAAAGAAAATTTTAAAATGCTGCTGGTGGTTGTTTTTTAAAACCTATTGGTTTATGGAAAAAAACAGAGGCTGATGGAAAAGAAATTGCGTTTCTTCCATCAGCCTCTGTTTTTTTATGCAGCGTAAGCTGAGATTACATGGCGTTAACCATTTTTGTTAAACGAGATTTTTTGTTTGCTGCGTTGTTTTTATGCAGAATACCTTTGGATGCTGCTTTGTCAATTGTTTTGATAGCAACTGCTAAAGCTGTTTTTGCTGCTTCTGCATCGCTTGCTGCTACAGCAGCTTCTACACCTTTGATAGTGGTTTTTACTTTAGACATAGCGCTTTTGTTTCTTAAAGTACGAACTTTAGCGATTTGGGCACGCTTAGCTGCAGATTTGATGTTAGCCAAGATTGTCACCTCCTTCAGTTACTTCGCAAAAACGGGAACAGGACGTGGCTCCCGCTGTATTTACAATATGTAAAAATTTGCTCGGAAATTTGAACAGATAATATTCTACCATGCAGATTTAAAAAAAGCAAGAATAATCGCTGCAATTCGTTCATATATATATAAATATAAAAAAATTCAAAGCAGAAAAAGGGACGAGTATGATGTTTCAGAATTTTCGAAGAACACTGAAGACCGTGCTGCCGTGGTGTCTGCTCATCGTTTTGCTGTCCGGCTGCGGCAGTAGCTTCTGGCAGGTTAGTGGACTAGCTGCTGAGGATGAAGAGCAATGGCAGAACTGGATGATGGCTGGCTGGAGCTTGGGGCAGGGTGGGCAGCCCATGTCCTATTTGCTGTGGCAGTTTATCAGCGGCACCATTCCGGTTAGTCCTTATCATCAATTGGTCAGCGGTTTTCCCGTTTTGCAGGAGAAAACGTCTACCATTACCAAGCTGGTGACGGAGGAAGAAGCTTTTTATGCGTCGGCTTTTGTTTCCGATAGCTGGAAGCATCGCTTTGAAAAGGTGCAGGATATGACAATTTCTGAGGAGGTGCAGGTCATTTTGTATCACACCCATAATACCGAAACCTATTTACCCACTGATGGCGTCAGCAAATTGGAAGGCAGAAATGGCGGTGTGGTACAGGCTGCCGAGGTGTTTCAGGCGGCGCTGCAACAAAAATATGGAGTCCGTACGGTGCATAATACCACTCTGCACGATTATCCCAATTATAACCGTTCTTATCAAAATTCATTGTCTACAGTACAGCAATTATTAAAAGCCAATCCCGATGCGAAAGCCGTTTTTGACATTCACCGTGATGCAGGCTTTACTTCTAAAGCGCCGACTACCGCCACCATAAACGGCAAAGCGGCAGCCCGTATTATGCTGGTTATTGGTGCGAATCAGGATAATTGGCAGGAAAATCTGGCATTCGCCCGACAACTGGAAGCGAAATGCAATGCCTTATATCCCGGATTATTGCGCGATCATATTCGCGTAAAAGAAACAGGACGGTATAACCAGCAAGTGCATCCCCATGCGGTGCTGTTGGAAATCGGCTCCGACTTAAATACCCAAGAGGAAGCCAACTACGCCATGGAATGCTTTGCCCAGGTTGTTTATGAAGTGCTGCAAGACGAGAATTGAATAGGGTTTGCAAGCTTGTGAAGAAATGCGCAGCAATGGACATGTTTTCATTGCTGTTTTTATTTATGGAAGCTATGAAAAAAAGTTCGGAAAATTGTAAAAAAACCATTGCAAAAGCTAGAAAATCATGTATTATATAATACATGATACTTTTCGAAAACAGATATAGAACAGAAAAGTGTAGGAAAATTTTTAAGGGGGATATTCTTATGATGAAAAAGAAAATTGCATTAGGTCTGGTTTTGGCCATGGGGCTGACCATGTTTGCCGGCTGCGGAAACGGCGGCGACGCACAAAAGCAGGAGGATAATGCTGGCGATGGAACTGTGGCAGCAATCAAAATCGGGGGGACAGGCCCATTAACCGGCGGTGCTGCTATTTACGGTACTGCTGCAAAAAATGGCGCTGAAATTGCTGTAGAAGAAATCAACGCTATGGGCGGTATTCAGTTTGAACTGCGTTATGAAGACGACGCTCACGATGCAGAAAAAGCGGTGAACGCATACAATACTTTAAAAGACTGGGGTATGCAGATTTCTCTAGGCTCTGTAACCACCACACCTGGTATTGCAACATCTGCTGAAAACTATAATGACCGTATTTTTGCTTTGACACCATCTGCTTCTGCTACCACTGTAACAGAAGGCAAAGACAATGTATATCAGATGTGCTTCGCAGACCCCAACCAGGGTTCCGCTTCTGCACAGTACATTTATGAACAGAAACTGGGCGAAAAAATCGCCATCATTTACAAAAACGATGACGCTTATTCTTCCGGTATCCGCGATACCTTCGTTGCTAAGGCTGGTGAATTAGGTTTGGAAGTTGTTTCCGAAACAACCTTCACTACCGATAGCCAGAACGACTTCTCCGTACAGTTGAGCGATGCTAAAAATGCCGGTGCAGATTTATTGTTCCTGCCAATGTATTATGATGCCGCTTCTCTGATTTTGACTCAGGCTAACAGCATGGGTTATGCGCCAAAATTCTTTGGTGTAGATGGTATGGACGGTATTTTGACTCTGGAAGGCTTTGATACCACTCTGGCAGAAGGCGTAATGCTGTTGACCCCATTCTCTGCTGATGCTGACGATGAAGCCACTAAGAGCTTTGTTGCCAAATATCAGGAACGTTGCGGCGAAGTGCCAAACCAGTTCGCTGCCGATGGCTATGACTGCATCTATGCAATCTATCAGGCTTGCACCAATGCCGGCGCAACTGCTGATATGACTGCAGAAGAACTGAACGATCTGATGATTGAACAGTTCTCCACCATGGAATTTACCGGTCTGACAACTGGTGGTCCTGCTACCTGGAATGAAGCTGGTCAGGTCAGCAAGGCTCCAAAAGGTATGGTAATTCAGAACGGTGCCTATGTAGGGATGTAATTTAAAATACAGGTATCCAATAAAAGCGAGTAGACCGCCGCAAGTGCGGCGGTCTTTTTGTTACATAAAGCATCATGCTGGCAATCAATGCTCAAAAACAGGAAGTATCAAGTCTGATTTTTGAACATGGACAGTGTTATGTGAAAATTTATTTTGTGAGTATTTTTTATTGAGGTGAATTGTTATGGTGTTTCTCTCCCATCTCATCAGCGGTATCAGCCTGGGAAGTATTTATGCCATCATTGCATTGGGCTACACGATGGTATATGGAATTGCCAAAATGCTGAACTTTGCCCACGGCGATGTTATTATGGTGGGCGCGTATATTTGTTTCTTTGCCACTACCCGTTACGGCATGCATCCCATTATCGGCGTGCTGCTGTCTATGGTGGTATGCACATTGCTGGGGATTATCATTGACCGTTTGGCGTACAAACCGTTGCGGCAGGCGCCTGTGTTGGCCGTATTGATTACAGCCATCGGCATGAGTTATTTTTTACAGAATTCGGCGCAGCTTTTATGGAGTTCTAACCCGAAAGTATTTACGTCGGTTGTAGGCAATGGTTCTGTAAAATTATTTGACGGCGCTCTGTCCATCTCTTATGTGACGTTGGTGACCATCCTTGCTTGCGTTGTGATTATGACTGCCCTGGTGCTGTTTGTAAATAAAAGCAAAACAGGAAAAGCCATGCGGGCTGTTTCGGAGGATAAAGCGGCGGCCCAGTTAATGGGAATTAGCGTGAACAGAACCATTTCTCTGACTTTTGCCATTGGTTCAGCTTTGGCTGCCATTGCTGGCGTGCTGTTGTGTTCTGCCTATCCAACCTTAACGCCAACCACCGGCGCTATGCCTGGTATTAAAGCTTTCACTGCCGCTGTATTCGGCGGTATCGGCTCCATTCCCGGCGCTTTAATCGGCGGGATTTTGCTGGGCGTTATCGAAATTTTTGCCAAAGCCTACATCACCACCCAGTTGTCCGACGCTATTGTATTTGCAGTGCTGATTGTAGTGCTGGTAGTACGGCCAACTGGTTTGCTGGGCAAAAAAATCAATGAAAAAGTGTGAGGTGTTTTCCTATGGGCAAATTAAAAACAATGAATAAAACAACTCGCAGTAATATGATTACCTATGCCATGGTTATCATCGCTTTCGTGCTGGTGCAAATTCTTATTGGCAGCGGTAGCATTTCCAGCCGCTTAACCGGGCAGTTGGTGCCAATTTGTGCCTATATTGTGATGGCCATTTCTTTAAATCTGACTGTTGGTGTTTTGGGGGAATTGAGTCTGGGACATGCCGGCTTTATGAGTGCTGGAGCTTTTAGCGGCATTGTGGTGGCTTCCTGCTTGAGTCAGAATATCAGCAGCAAGCCGGTGATATTGGTGCTGTCTATGTTGGTTGGCGGCATTGTAGCCGCGATTGTAGGGGTTATTGTAGGGGTGCCGGTGCTGCGCTTGAGCGGTGACTATCTGGCTATCGTAACGCTGGCCTTCGGTGAAATTATCAAAGGGATTGTCAACAATCTTTATGTGGGTTTAGATGCCAACGGATTACATTTCAGTATTATCAAAAACACCTTGCAGATGGACGGCGGTACCGTGCTGATTAACGGACCTATGGGGCTTACCAGTATTCCCCGTGTAGCTAGTTTCACTGCCGGGTTTGTGCTGATTATGGTTTGCTTGATTATTATCTTTAATCTGGTTAACAGCAAAAGCGGACGGGCTATCATGGCGCTGCGGGATAATAAGATTGCTGCCCAGTCGGTCGGGATTAATATCACCAATTATAAGTTGATGGCTTTTGTGATTTCTGCGGCCATGGCTGGTATGGCTGGCGTGTTGTTCGCCGCCAATTTCTCCACTGTGGTAGCCAGCAAATTTGACTTCAATACGTCTATTTTGATTTTGGTATTTGTAGTGTTGGGTGGCCTAGGCAATATGCGGGGCAGTATCATTGCGGCTGCTGTGTTGACGGTATTGCCGGAAGTATTGCGTCAGTTTGCCGATTACCGTATGTTGGTTTACGCTATCGTGCTGATTGTAATGATGCTGGCCACCAATAATCCAACCCTGCGCAACGGACTGGATCTGTTTATGGCCAAGTTCGGCAAAAAGCAAAAGGAAGGGGGTAAGGTCAATGTCTAAATTAGTACCTATCCCAAGCACCGGTTTTGTGCCGGAACGTGACGTTGATAAAGCGCCTATTTTGGAAGCCGCCCATTTGGGTATCGAATTCGGTGGGCTGAAAGCGGTGGACGATTTCAATTTAACAGTAGGACGCACAGAGATTGCCGGATTGATTGGCCCTAACGGCGCCGGCAAAACCACGGTGTTTAATCTGCTCACCAAGGTGTATCAGCCGACCCATGGCACAATCTTGCTGGATGGGATTGATACCCACGGCATGAACGCCATTCAGGTCAATAAAGCGGGTATTGCCCGTACCTTCCAGAATATCCGGTTGTTTTCCTCGTTAAGCGTAGAAGAAAACGTCAAATTGGGGATGCATAATCATGTGCAGTATAACACCCTAGAAGGCATTCTGCGGCTGCCTCGTTATTGGAAAGAAGAAAAGCGGGCCCATGAGAGAGCCTTAGAATTATTGCATATTTTTGACATGGAGCATTTGGCTGACCACAAAGCGGGCAGCCTGCCATACGGTGCGCAGCGGCGGCTGGAAATTGTGCGGGCGTTGGCTACCGAACCTAAATTGTTGCTCTTAGATGAACCGGCGGCTGGTATGAATCCCTCTGAAACTGAGGAACTGATGGCCAATATCCGCAAAATTCGCGATACGTTCAGCATTGCCATTTTGCTGATTGAACATGACATGCGGTTAGTAACCGGTATCTGTGAAGGCATTGCGGTATTGAACTACGGCAAGATTATCGCCAAGGGCACGCCGCAGGAGGTCATCAATAATCCAGACGTTATCCGCAGCTATCTGGGCGGAGAATAGGAGGGCTATCATGCTGAAGGTTGAAAACTTAAATGTATACTATGGCATGATTCATGCCATCAAGGATATTTCATTGGAAGTAGAGAAGGGCGAAATTGTTTCGTTGGTAGGGGCCAACGGCGCAGGCAAAACCACCACTTTACAGGCGATTTCCGGCATGCTGAAGCCTAAATCGGGCAAGGTCAGCTATCTGGAGCATAATTTGCTGACCACACCGTCTCATAAAATTGTGCAGTATGGACTGGCCCATGTGCCGGAAGGCCGGCGGGTGTTCGCCCAGATGACGGTGCAGGAAAATCTGGAGATGGGTGCTTATATTTCTAACGATAAAGTTAAAAACAAAAAAAATCTTGATAACGTATTTGCCCATTTTCCGCGGCTGGAAGAACGAAAAAAACAGTTGGCGGGCACATTGAGCGGCGGCGAACAGCAGATGCTGGCCATCGGCCGGGCCATGATGGCCTCGCCGGATATGCTGCTTTTAGATGAACCGTCCATGGGGTTGTCGCCCCTTTTGGTAAAAGAAATTTTCAAAATTATTGAAGAATTAAACCAAGACGGTATGACCATTCTGCTGGTAGAGCAGAACGCTAAAAAAGCGCTGTCCATTTCCGACAGAGGCTATGTACTGGAAACCGGTCGTATTGTGTTGAGCGGCAACGCTGCCGAACTGTTAGAAAATGATGAAGTGAAAAAAGCATATTTGGGCGGTTAAGCCTGTGAAAAAGCGAAATCTCAACGGAGGTTTCGCTTTTTTGCACGTAAGGAAAAGCAATAATCGACAATAAAGTGTGAGGACGGCATTTGCACAGAGTACAGTGTGATGATGTAGAGGCGTGAAAAAGTCTTACGTGGCCTATATGTGCCAAAATATTTGAAAGTTGCAGAACATGAAGGTATATTACAATAGCTTTTCTGTTTGTAGTATGATATAATAAGAAAAAGAAATTGCGGAGGTGTTGACCATGAAAAGAAGAGTCATGTTGTTGGTGGTACTGGTGGGCATATTACTTTGGAGCAATCCGGCGTATGCCAAAAATGTTACGGTGCAGGTGCCTACTTTTAAGGTGGAGTTGGATGGTGTTGCTTATGATAACCAGCATGCTAAATATCCGTTGTTGGTCTATCAGGATGTGACTTATTTCCCGATGACTTATCAATTAACCCGCTCGTTGGGTTTGGTGACTGGCTGGGATAATAAAAAGGGTTTGTATATTGCTCAGCATGAAGAAGGGTGTCGTGAGGAAGCCGATATGAGCGGCAACAATAAGCTGGGCGCAAATATACGACTACTGTTCCTACTTATCCTATTATAGTCAATGGTTGGTCGGTGGATAACAGCAAGGAGTCATATCCATTGCTGAATTTTCGCGGTGTGACGTACTTTCCATTAAGCTGGCACTATGCCTATGAGGAATTTGGTTGGGAGATTCAATGGGATGCCAAAACTGGTCTGCAGGTGAATGCGCATGATGGTCTTAACAGGGATTACGTTGCCTTAATTCAACTGAATCAAAACAGCGCGCTTTTCCAACAATATATTACCGATTATGACGAAACCAAAAACGAGGAAGGGGATACGGTATATACCAGAATAGGAGATCGTTATCAAAATTATCGGTTGGATTTTGCCGCAGAAAAATTATATGAGGCCGGAACCAAGGAAGAAGAAACCACATGGGAAATGTATGACGGAGAAGACGTCAGTGAAGCTTTTGCTTTAAATGGAACGGAGTTGCTTTATCAGGGTGAGGTAATTTTGAGCGGGATTCCAGAAGCTTACACAGAAAAAACAAGCATTCTGGCAGACCGTTTTTCAGGAGAAAGCAGTCATTTACTGGCTGTTAAGTTGTATTATAACACCGATATTCCCGCGCCCTACACGCCTTATGTATGGTATGTTTTTTTAGAAACAAAGGATGGTGTGCAGCAAATTCGGCAATGGAATGAAGCTGATTTTCTCAGTGGATTTTACGAAACAGAGAACGCCTATTATCTTTGTTCCAGCGCACGGCATGTAACGAGCCGTTTTTCCAATAGCCTGCATACCGCCTTAAAAATGGACAAGAACAGCGGTCAGGAAACCGTCTTAAATGATTTGTACAGCCAATATAGAAGTTTAGAAGCTATCGGCGTGGATGATGACAAGCTCTATGTACGGGCCATCTATTTTGGCGAAGAAGATGACCTATAGAATCCAATGTTCAGCCTATAAAGAAATACCGTTGGCTTCAGCGGGATAAGAATTAAAAATGAAATAGAAATTTTAGAACACCGCATAGTTACATTTCCACTTTTCGTTTTAACAGAAAGAAAATGAAACTTGCAGGTGAAAAATTTGTGCCTGAATACCGAAATTTTGATAAAAATGAGTTTTGATTGTGAAATGAGCACAAAAACCTTGCAAGAAAGTAGGAAAAACAGTACAATGAAATAAAGTACAACATGGTGAGAACGGAGAGGACAGGTGATAAAAAATGGCGGTGTTATTGTCTGATTTATATGAGAGCGTAAAAAATCAGGATATGACGTTAGTAGCTGGCGAACAAGGTATGGGAAACGTGGTGCGGTGGTTGCACATGGTAGAAAGCAATGCGATTTCATCTTTTTTGGATGGACAGGAAATCGCCTTTACCACCGGCGTAGGGTTAAGCAGTGAGGAAACGCTGCTGGATTTAGCTAAATCCAATAATGAACATAAAGCAAGTGGAATGGTTGTAAATATTGGTCCTTTCATTAAGGAAATTCCCAAGGATGTGATTGACTACTGTAATCAAGAAGGGTTTCCGCTGTTTACAGTGCCTTGGCAGGTACACATGGCCGAAATTATGCGTACTTTCTGCTATATGATTACCGAGTCGGACAAGTATAATCTGGAGCTGTCCAGTGCAGTAAAAAATGCCATCTTCTTTTCTAATCAAGAGGAATTGTATGTGCCGCAGTTAGAGCGCAATAATTTTCTGCGCACATGGTCCTATTGCGTAACGGTCATTGATATTGTGGACGGCAGTGAAAAAATACCAGAGGAAAAACTGCAGCGGTATCTGAAATCAATGGAAAATTATATGATCTTCTCCCGCAAAAAAACCTTTGCCTTTGAGCTGGGCGGCAACATTGTGCTGCTGTTTGCCGAATATACTGAGGAGCAGGTGAAAAAAGCCGTTGCCGATATGCTGAAACGCTGCAATTTTCAGAAAGAACAGTGCTATGTGGGCATAGGCAGGTGTAATCTCAATGCACAAAATATCGGGAAATCATATCGACAGGCTTGTCAGGTGCTGAAGCTGCAAAAAAATATGCAGAATGACAAAGGCGTGGTGGCCTATCAGGATTTGGGCATCTATAAATTGCTGATGGATATTGAAAATCAGGACGTTATCAACGAATACTATGCTGAAACCATTCAACGGCTGGTGGAATATGACAAGCTGAACCAGACCAATTATTGCGACGTTCTGCAATGTTATTTGGAGCACAGCGGCAGTGTGAAGGAAACGGCAGAGGCAATGTTCGTACACAGAAATACAATTAATTATAAGATTAATAAAATAGAAGAAATGTTGAACTGCGACCTGTCCGAGCTGGATACAAGGCTGTTGTACAGTATCGCCTTTATGTTGAAAAAGATTATGTGATGCAATAAACTTGCATAAAATGAATAAAATTTATGGAAAGCATAAACCCCTGTGTGCGATAGCACAGAAAAAGTTATGCTTAGAGATATTGAAAATTTTTGGCTATGATATATTATATTTATAGGTTACATGAAAGGGATGCGGTTGACCTTCATAAATGAGAGGCCGGTTCTTTTCTTAAAAATATTTTTTATATTCTGAAAGGATGGTAATTCAAAATGGCATTAACAGGAAAAGAAATTTCTCAAATGCATGCACAGTACATCGCTCAGTCTTGGTCCAAATCCGGCGGTGCTGCTAGACCAATCGAAAGCGGTAAAGGAATCTATCTGTATGATTACGACGGAAATAAGATCGCAGATATGTCCTCTCTGTTGGTTTGCGCAAATCTGGGCCACAGCCTGCCAGAAATCGTAGACGCTATCAAAGCTCAGGCAGACAAACTGTGCTTCGCAGCTCCTTGCTATGCTACTGAAGCAAAATCCACACTGGCTAAAAAAATCGTAGACATCGCTGGTGCTGACCATTTCCAGAGAGTCCTGTTCACCAACGCTGGTGCAGACGCTAACGAAAATGCTATGAAAATTGCTCGTAACTTCACAGGTCGTACCAAAATCTTCAACCGTTATAGAAGCTATCATGGTGCTACTTTAGGTGCTTCCAACGCTTCTGGTGACTGGAGACGTTTCGCTGCAGAAGTTGGCGGTGCTAACGGTTTCGTAAAATTCATCGACCCATACACCTATCATGATGGTTGGGCCAAAGAGGACGAAGAAAAAGCTACCAAATATTATCTGCATCTGTTAGAAGAACAGTTACACTATGAAGGTACCGACAATGTAGCAGCTATCATGATGGAATCCATCACTGGCGCTAACGGCGTTCTGATTCCACCGAAAGGCTACATGGAAGGCGTACGCGCTCTGTGCGACAAATACGGCATCCTGATGATCTGCGACGAAGTTATGGCTGGTTTCGGTCGTACCGGTAAAATGTTCTGCTGGCAGAACTTTGATATCGTTCCTGATATCATTACCTTCGCAAAAGGCGTTACCTGCGGCTATGTTCCACTGGGCGGCGTAATCATGAGCAAAGAAATCAGCAAATACTTTGAAGAACATGTACTGCAGTGCGGTCTGACCTACAGTGGTCATACACTGGCTTGCGCGGCTGGTAATGCAGCAGTTGACTACTATCTGGAACACAACGTTTGCGACCATGTAAACGAAGTTGGCGCTTACCTGGCTAAATGGGAAGACGAAATGGTAGAAAAACATGCTTGCGTTGGCGAAGCTAGACACATCGGTCTGTTCACAGCATTTGAACTGGTGAAAGACAAAGAAACCCGTGAACCATTAGATTACTATGGTTGCCCAAATGCTATCAAAGCTCAGGCTATTGCTAAACTGGAAAACGAATACAATGTTCACCTGTATGGCCGTGAAAACACCATGTCCATTTGCCCACCATTGACCATCACCAAAGAAGAACTGGATGAAGTACTGCCAAAAATTGATGCAGTTCTGACCTGGATTGACGAACAGTTAGCAACTGTAGAAAAGAACCCAGACTACACCACAGCTATGGCTATTGTAAAATAATTTCGCTTTGTGAAAAAACAAGCTGCGTGTAAGCTGCAAATATGAAATTTTGACAGGCTGTCTATTTACACAAGAGTAGATGGCCTGTCTTACTAAGCATAAAAACAAACGATAAAATTATATTTTATTCTTGAAAGGTGGATTTTAATCATGGCATCTTGGAATTACATTCAGCCAGTAGAAATCAGATTCGGCGCTGGCTTAATCAACAAAATTGATGAAATCGCTCAGGAACTGGGCATTGCAAACGGTCTGTTGGTAGCAGATAAATTCTTCATGACCAATGGTCTGGCTCAGAAAATCGTTGATGGCAGTAAAGGCGCTTTAACTGCTGCTTTCGGTGATGTTTCTCCAAACCCAGACGTAACTGAAATTGATGCTTGCGCTGAATTAATCAGAAAAAATAAACATGGTTTCGTAGTCGCTTTAGGCGGCGGCAGCGCTCTGGATGCTGCAAAAGCTGCTGCAAGCGTATGCATGACCAATGAATCTATCGCTGAATATCATGGTACAGGCAAACAGTTGCCAAAAGAACATCTGCCTCTGATTGCTGTTCCAACGACTGCTGGTACCGGTTCTGAAGTTACAAAGGTATCTGTAGTAACCAACCATGCAATCGGCAAAAAAGCTCCAATCAACTGCTTAAACTTCTATCCAACCCTGGCTGTTATCGACCCAGAATTAACCTATAGCTGCCCACCAAAAGTAACTGCAGGCTGCGGTATTGACGTACTGTGCCACGCTGTAGAAGGCTTCTGGAGCAAAAACCATCAGCCAATCTGCGATGCAGTTGCTTTACATGCTTGCGATTTGGTATTTAAATATCTGGAACGGGCTTACAAAGACCCACAGGATGTAGAAGCTAGAGAAAAAATGTGCGAAGCGTCTGTAATGGCTGGTCTGGCTTTCACCATTCCACTGACCACCGGTTCCCATGCTTGCTCCTTCCCATTAACCAACATCCATGGCATTCCTCACGGTGAAGCTTGCGGTATTACTTTGGACTACTTTGCCCACATCAATGCAAACGATCCAGAAGTTGGCCCACGTATGGATGAATTTGCTCGGAAACTTGGCTTCCGTGACATGAACGTAATGGCTGACGAAATTCATGCTCTGAAAGCAAGATTAGGTCTGCGCAATGGTTTGAAAGACCTGAACCTGAACGAAGAACAGATTGCTGATTTGGTTCGCATCAGCGTTCATCCAAACCTGCGTAACAACCCAGTATACATCACTGACGAAATGTTGGATGAAATGTATCATCACCTGGCTAGCCAGAACTAATCGGTTGCTACGGTTTGACAGCGTATCGCGTAAAGCGGTACGCTGTTTTTTGTAGGCAGAAAATAGGAGGATTGCTGTCACTGTCTGGGGAGTTTTGTAACGGCAGTACATTAAGTAATTTTTTTGTTTTGCTAAATAAAGAGTATAAAAATAAGGATTTTATACTTCACTCAATTATTCCCCTAGAAGAAAAAGGAACTGCCTATGAAACAAATGATAAAAATATTATTTTTATTTACACTGCTCATGTTATGTGTTGCTGGTTGCAGCTTACATGAAATAGATTTAAGTGTATCAATGGAATTAATCCCAATGCGTTTATCATAAAGCAATTCGTGAATTGGAAGAAGAAATTGGCTGTACGATTTTAAAGCGTACAAAAACGGGTGTGGAGTTTACAGAACAGGGAAGGCAGGTTTTGCAATATGCCAAAGAAATTCTGGAACGAATAGACAAGATTAAGCAGTTGCAATTTGTGCGGGATGAAACGCTGTCCGGTACGCTTTCTTTCGGCGTAACGAGATTTTGGAGTAGCGATATTATTTTTATTTGGGTGTGGTGTATTGTGCGCGGGAATGGAGTCTGCTAGAGAATTTGGTATTGAAACGTTTACAGAAACGGCTAAAAGGATGAAGTCAAAATGCTGTCAGAACGAAAAAACTGTTTCTAAAAATTAATGCAGTGATATTTGCCCAAAAACAGTGTTATAAATGTTGTATTTGTGCTGCATTTGTGTTGTATTTTTTGGCTCAGCCAATAGGGTTGTGCTATATATGCTATATTTTTGTGGAAAACTATTCGAGGTAAAAAATAATTTAGTAAAAGAAAGAATGTAAAAATGCAGCATATACAACATTCGTATCTGGGAAATAATGCTGTTTGCGGTAGACTGTCGGTGCTGTGCGGAATTGCTTTACATTGGCAGAATATTTCTCTATAATAAAAGGCAAAGGCTGAGGGGGAATGTGTCATGGAACAGATGCGGAAGGCGTTGTTTGCCTTAAAAATGGATGTATTGCGAAAAAGGCAGTTGTTGGCGCAGTTGGAAAGTTTGCGGGAGCAGGAGCAAGCTCTGCAGCAGCGGGTGAGTTTTCTGGTGGAACAGATGGCGGCGGAGCAGCAGGATGTGGAGCGTTTGGAAGGGCGCAGTCTGGCGCGGTTGTTTCACTATATGAGCGGTAAATATGAGCAACGGTTGGATCAGGAAAAGCAAGAGGCTTATGAAGCGGCTGTGCGGTATGAAACAGCTTGTCAGGAGTTGGAGGAGGTGCAGGCAGCCATTGCTGCCAACGAAGGTCGATTGGCTGGGCTGGAGGATTGTGAACAGCGGTATGAGGCTTTATTGGAGCAACGGGTGCAGCAAATCAAAGCGACAGACCAAATCCACGGCGTGGAGCTTTTGCGGCTGGAAGAAGCCCTACAGGAATTAGAAAACCAGCAGCGGGAGATTGCAGAGGCGGCGCAGGCTGGCTGCGACGCGCAGCAGGCAGCTGATGCCATTTTGCAGGAGTTGGACGATGTAGCCAGCATGGGTGTGTGGGATTTATTGGGCGGCGGATTACTGGTGACTATGGCCAAGCATGACCATTTGGATGCCGCGCAAAATCTGGTAGAACAGCTGCAGATAAAGCTCCGTAATTTCAAAACAGAGCTGGTAGACGTGTCTATTGATGTGAATTTGCAAATGCAGGTGGATGGATTTTTATATTTTGCCGATTACTTCTTCGATGGCATTTTTGCTGATTTGGCGGTGCAAAATCATATTGAAGAACAGCAACGGCAAATCCATCAGTTAAAGCAACAAATTGATGTGGTGTTAGGCACATTGGAAACTATGGGTACAGATTTGGAACAACAAAAGCAACAGCTTCAGCAGAGTCGGAAGCGGTTGGCCCTGCAATATTGAAACAACGAAAAAGCGATTTGGACAGCTATCTTGTTTTTTATGGGTAGCTGTTTTTTTTTGCCCAATAAATAATTCTAAATTTTTAAAATTATATTGACAGCCCCCTCCTTTCACTGTTACAATATCATTAAATGATATTAATAAACGATATTAAGACAGGGAGGGATGGGAATGCCGAAGAAAGCGCTGGAAAATTTAACCGAGTCGATGTTTTATGTGCTGATGGCGTTTCGTGGCGGGCCCAAATGCGGTATTGACGCGTCCCAGTTTATCGAGCAGAAAACTACCGGGCGCTGCAAGCTGGGGCCGGCCACGCTCTATACCATTTTAGCCAAGTTTGAAAAGGAAGGGTATCTGACAGAAATTGCGGTGGAGGGGCGGAAACGCACCTACCAGATTACCGAGAAGGGCTTGCAAGCCTATGAGGAAGAGGTTGTCCGTCTGCGCCATTGCGTGGAGGACGCTGACAGCGAAGGAGGGCTAGATGGATGAAGCAACAAATAGAACAAACAGAACAAACAGAACGGATCTATCGGTTAGCGCCTTGCTCTGGATACGATATTGCCGAGATGGAAAGCTGGCTGGAATATATGGCTCAGCAGGGCTATTTGCTGCAAAAAAATTGCCCTGAATTTGGTGGCCGTTTTTGTCAAAGGCCAGCCGCAAAACTTGCGCTACCGGCTGATTGTGATGCCGGAAAATAGCGTTGATGAGCCAAAAAAAGAAGCGTTTCTTGCCTTGCATGAAGAATTCGGCTGGCAATATGTAGCCCGACGCGGCTACTTTGGAATTTTTTATACAGCCGATGAAAGGGCCGTAGAGCTCAATACGGACCCACAGATTTATGCCATGGCGTTAAAGCGGGTGCAAAAACAGGAACGGATCAGCCTTTTGCTGCTGCTTTTGCAAGCCGGTGTGTATATTCCATTTTTGCTGCTCAAGGATGGTTTCCTTTATAGTATCCTTCAGTTTGGCTCCGGTGTTTACGCCGCCGCTATTGTATTCAGCATAATATGTCTCTATCTCATTCTATCCCGGTATTGGTCGCTGCGGAAGCTCAGCAGAGCCTTGACCGGGAAGCGTAAGGAATGGCGCAGGAACGCAGCCTTCTACCGGGTCAAAACTATTGCGACTATTGCAGTATTCAGCGTTTCTATGCTGGGCGCCATCCTAGGGAGTATGCTGCTGATGGTGCAAGACGATACCATAGCATGGGAGGACTATACAGAGCCCTTTCCTTTGCCACCATGGCCGACCTTTTCCCAGGCAGCGTGTTTGTGCAGACCGATCAGTCCGACTATGCCAATTATGTGGAGGTCAAGCAGGATATTTTAGTACCGGAGCAGGTTTCTGTATCTCAGCGGGGCAGGCTCTATCGAAACGGAAGCTGTGTACTGGAAGGGGATTTATCGGTGGATTACTACCAAACCCGTTGGCCTTGGCTGGCTCAGCAGTTGGCGCGGGAGCTACGGCAGCATGATGAACGCTTATGGGGAAAGCGCTATCAACGGTATGAGCCTTTGGAATTGCCGGATTTGGATGTGGATTATGCGGTGGCCTATCGAACGCTGTTCCCAACGGTGATTTTGGCCGACGATTGCCGAGTGCTGTATATCATGTACAATCAGTCTGACGGCTCGGAGCAGATATCGTTAGAACAGTTGGCGCAGTTTTATGTGGAGGATTTGCAAACAGAGGGAGGTCGATTGTGATGTCCGATGACAGAAAAAAACGATATGCAATCCGTATCGCGCCCTGTTCCAGTTATGATGTGGGCCGTATGGAAAGCTGGCTGGCGTATATGGCGCAAAAGGGCCGTATCTTGGACAAGATGATTGCCGGTGTGGCAGTCTTTCGGCGGGAGGAGCCGCAAAAACTGCGCTACCGCATGTGTGAATTGCCGCAGGACAGCTTATATGAGGACAAAGCGCCGTCCAGCGAGCAGGAGCTGATTGCCATTTGTCAGGCCAGCGGCTGGCGGTTTGTGGCCCAGCGGGGCGTCTTTGGCATTTTTGTTACGGCGGATGACACCGTGCCGGAGCTGCAAACAGAGCCGTGGATTGATTATGATAAGGCATTGCTGCAAATGGGGTATGCGCTATGTTGGGTATTGTTATGTGAGAGTTTGTTAAATTTTGTAGATTGGCGCTGGTGGTTGGGGATTCTGGTTGTATTGGCGCTGCCCATGCTTTATTGGAGCTATAAAAAGAAAATGCCCCGCGTATTGAATACTTTTGTGTGGTTCGCGGTCATAGTAGTGCCTAGTTTTTCCAGCCAATGGAGTTTTTATATGGGGAATGGCTTTTTCGTCACTTGGCTCAATGAAGGCAGCGCTGTCTTTGTATCTGCGTTGCTGCGCACCCTGTTTTTTGTGTTTCTCTCTTTTTATGTGTTGGCAGGCCCCTTTCAATACTGCTTGCGGATGCAGCGCGGTATGCCCGTCAATCATAAGCAGGATTGGCGCAGGAAAGCGCCGGTGTATCAAGCCACGACAATGTTGGTGATCGTAGGCTTTATCTATATTTATATGACCATGTTTAACGGCTGTACGGCGGAAAATCGACCGACTTATCTGCAACAGTGGGAGCGTTATGACGGCGCTGTGCCCTTTGCCTTGATGGAGGAGTCTGTTCCTGAGTCAGTTGCGCTGGAAGCCTGGAACGATACGGCAAAGGCGCAATTTGATGAACAGCGGCAGCGCACCAGAGATGTTCCGGCCATTTTAGATAACTGGAAGGTAAGCGGCAACCATGTGGAGGCAAAGCCGGACTGGCTGGCGCCGCAGGTGCTTTATCTGCAGCAGGAGGGCACGCTGCGTTTGGCCGACGGGCAGCAATTGCAGGGCAGCTTATCGGTAATCTATTATGAAACCCGCTGGCCCTGGATTGCCCGCGCCTTAGCCCGAGAGTATGGGCATTTGGCCCAGGAGCGCTTGGGCGACGACTATCAACTTCTGGCGCTGCCGGAGCTGGATGTGGATTACGCCCTAGCCTACAACGACGCCCAACTGGCTGAGCCCTATCCCCGTCTGCTTTTGGTGGACGGCAATCGCATGGCCAAGGTATATTTTTATCAAGAGCCGGACGGATACACCGTGCCCTTGGAGCAGTGGTGCCAGATTTTTGCGGCCCAGTTGGGGAAATAGGGCGGTCTGATTTACGAAACAAAGAAGTTGCCCCTTCATATAATAAAAAGAACAAACCGGGTGTATCTATATGTGCTTTTGGTTTGGGATTTTTATCAGAACTAGGAGGAGCAATATGACACAAAGAAATCATTGTTGCTGTGGTGGTCCTATGGGCCCGATGGGTCCGCAGGGCGCTACAGGCGTAGCAGGTCCGAAAGGCAATACTGGAGCAGCAGGAGCCACCGGCGCAAAAGGGGATCCGGGAGCAGTAGGGGCTACTGGCCCGAAAGGTGATAAAGGGGATCCGGGAGCAGTAGGAGCCACTGGCCCGAAAGGTGATAAGGGCAACAAAGGGGATACTGGAGCCACCGGCGCGAAAGGTGACAAAGGGGACCCAGGAGCAGCAGGCGCCACTGGTCCGAAAGGCGATAAAGGGGACCCAGGAGCAGCAGGAGCCACCGGTCCGAAAGGTGATAAGGGCGACAAAGGGGACACTGGAGCCACCGGGCCAAAAGGCGTATGCGACTGTAAGTGTGCGGCGGCGGTAGAAAATGCCACAGGCAACAGCGATATCGTCGCGAAGTTTAATCAGCTTTTGAAAAATCTGCGGGAAGCTGGTCTGCTGAAACGGTAGTGTGCTGCGCCGGATTGGGGAAAGCGACTTTCTGAGCAAAAACTACAAACAAAAGAGGCTGTTGTGCTGGATTGAGAAATCATCCAGACAACAGCCTCTTTTGCTCGTTATGGAAAACAGGAAATGGTCGTTTAGTTTTTGTTATCCTCTTTTACAAAGATGATGGTCAGCACCAGAGCGGCAAACATCATCAAGCCTGCGCCCAGATAAGCCATGTTGATGCCGTGAATTTGGGCCGGATTAGAGGTTGGGTCGGCAGAAGCGGCTACCACGATGGACATAACCGTTACCAACACCGCAGTTCCCAAAGAACCGGCTACCTGACGGAAGGTGTTCCCAATGGCCGTACCATGGGCCATGACACGATTATCCAGCGCATTAAGCCCCCAGGTATTCAGCGGCATGTTGACCAGAGAAAGGCCGATGGTGCGAACGGTATACACGAAAGACAGCCACAGCAGCGGCGTATTTTCGTCCATCACAACCATAGGAATGGTGAACAGCGCCGTCACAAACAGGCCGGGAATGGCCAGCACACGGGGCCCCAGCTTGTCGAACAGCCGACCGCTGATGGGACTCATAATCAGCATGGCGATAGAAGCCGGCAGCATAATCAAGCCGGAAACGGTGGCGCCATAGCCGCGAATGGTTTGGATATAGATGGGGTTCAGCACAGTACCCACAATGAGCGCCGCCTGCACCAGCATGGTCAGTACGACGGAGATGGTAAATTTTCTATTGGACATGATATGCATGTTCAGCAATGGTTCCTCCATGTGCAGCTGCCGGTGAATGAACAGGATGAGCGCAACAGCGCCCACCGCCAGAGTTACAAGTACAGTGGCGTTAAAGCCGTAGGAACCGATGGCGCTGAAGCTGTACAGCAATCCGCCGAAGCCCAGCGTAGATAAAATAACAGACATGATGTCCAGACCCGGCTTTGAGGTTTCCCCCATGTTTTCTAAAAAGAAATAGGCTACCACAATGGTCAACAGGGCCAGCGGCGTCATGCCATAAAATAAAACATGCCAGCCAAAAGCGTCAATGATAAAGCCCGCTGCCACAGGGCCAACCGCAGGCGCGCAGCCAATGACCAGACCAATCAGCCCCATGCCCACGCCGCGATATTGCCGGGGCAAGGCCAAAAGCATAATGGTTTGCAGCATCGGCATCAAAATCCCAGCGCCTGCCGCTTGCAGCACGCGGGCCAGCAGCACCATGGCGAAGTTGGTGGAAATGGCGGCAATGAAGGTGCCTAAGGTGAAAACGCCCATAGAGATAAAAAACAGTTTGCGGGTCGTGAACCGCTCGATGAGATAAGCGGTAACCGGAATCATAATCCCGTTTACCAGCATAAAGCCGGTAGTCAGCCACTGGGCCGTAGCCGCATCTACATTCATTTCCCGCATAATGCTGGGCAGCGCCGGCGTCAGCAGCGTTTGGTTTAAGATGGCGATAAAAGCGCCAAAGAGCATTACCGTCAGCATCACAAGGGTGCGGCGGTCAATGCCGATTTTTTCAAGAGTATTTGCCACAGAAAAGACCTTCTTTCTAAAATGATAGTAAAGTTTGGTTGTTGCCGTTGAAGGACATACAAAAAATGACCATGTTCAATTTGTAAGCTTGTAAGCCTTTTTTACAAATTGACAATGCTCATGCTGTCTGCTTCTATAGCGTGCTATTTATTATACTGCAAAAAATAGAAATGTCAACAAAAAGAATACAATAGCATAGAATTTTCTAAAAGTATTAAAGATACTTATAGAGCTGCAGCGGGCAGCAAAAACAGACAAAGGGGACCGAAACGCCAACGACGTAAATTTGCACAGAATTGAACCGAATATTGAAAAAAATGGTTTGCTCCTATAGCTGTCTTTCGCTATAATAAAATGATATGAAATGAGGCGAGAAGCATGACCGTGCGCAAAGTAAAAACACGCTACCGTTTAAAGAAAACCAAAAAGGCCCGCATCCAGGCGGCTATTGTGTTGCTGGGCTGTCTGCTTTTGGTGGGCGGCTTGCTGCATACCGTAAAGCTATTGCTGCCGCCCGCTTATCTGGACGCTTCCACCACGCAGATTGACGGCATTCCCCTATATACCGACTTTTTAGACCCAGACTGGCGGGGACGCACCGGCGAGA
>CABQBF010000009.1 GCA_902462325.1 uncultured Peptococcaceae bacterium | reverse complement strand
ACCACCCAAATGCTGAACGGCATTTTAATGCTGGTGCTGCTGTTCCAGAATATTTCCAAGGGGCTGGCCTCCTGGAAGCGAGTAAAGGAGCTGTTGCACAGCCAGCCAGAATTGCAGGACGGCGCCTTTAACGAACAAACCACAACACAGGGAAAAATTGAATTTCGCGACGTTTCCTTCGCGTTTCCAGGCACAGAGCAGACTGTTTTACAGCATATCAATCTCACTATTCAACCTGGCGAAACGGTGGCCATTATGGGCGCTACTGGCTGCGGCAAAACGGCGCTGGTCAGCTTAATTCCCCGTTTTTATGATGTCACCGCCGGTGCTGTGTTGGTGGATGATGTAGATGTGCGGGAATACCAGCAGCAGGCTTTGCGGAATAAAATCTCCATAGCGCTGCAAAAAAGTGAACTATTCAGCGTTTCCATTCAGGAAAACATTTGCTGGGGCGCACCGCAAGCCATGGAAGAAGAAATCTGCACCGCCGCCCACATTGCGCAGGCCGACGATTTTATCCAGACAACGCCGGAGGGTTATCACACCATGGTGGCTGAACGGGGCATGAGCTTATCCGGCGGTCAGAAGCAGCGTATCTCCATCGCCCGGGCGGTTATCAAACCGGCAGAGATTTTGATTTTTGACGACTCCACCAGCGCACTGGATTTAAAAACAGAAGCCAATTTACAGGAAGCGCTGCGCCACGCCAAACCGGAATGCACAAAAATCATGATTGCCCAGCGTATCGCTTCGGTGCGGCACTGCTGCAATCCTGTCAGACTTATCAGGATATTTATCATTCTCAGATTGGAAATGAAGGTGAGAGCAATGGGTAAAATGGGAGCAGTTGAACGCAGTATCCCGGGTGCAAACCGACACAATCACTTTGTAGAGGTGGAGCATGCAGAGGATGTCCACGGTACCTTGCAACAGATTTTAACCTATTTCGCACGGGAAAAGACGCTGGTTTTCAGTATGCTGGTCATTGTTATTTTCGGTACGCTGTGCGGCGTCTATGCGCCCAGCCTGCAGAGCAAAGCCATTGACATGATTGCCGGTACTGTGGAAGGCTCTCTGGCTCATACACTGCTGTTTATGCTGGCGGTCTATCTGCTTTACAGCGGCAGTCAACTGCTGCAGGGCTTGTGCAGCGCCAATCTGAGCCAGTGCATTGTGCGCCGCATGCGAGAAGAGCTTTTCAGCAAGATTGTCGATTTGCCAGTGCAGTATCTTGACAATCATTCGCATGGCGATGTGATGAGCCGTATGACCAACGATATCGAAAATATTTCCACTACAGTTTCCCAATCGCTGCCCTCGCTGTTTTCCGGCGTTATGACCATATTGGGCACTGTAGCCATTATGCTTTGGTACTGCTGGCAGCTGGCGCTGTTGAGTTGTGCCACCGTGTTGCTGACTCTATTGGCTACCAAGATACTATCCAAACAGGTGCGGAAATTTTCTCGCCGTCGGCAGAGCCTCTTAGGTATGCTGAATGGCACTGTAGAAGAAATGATTTCCGGTTATCGCACAGTGGTGGCCTACAATCATCAAAAAATTACCACAGAAGAATTTTGCGCCACCTCCGATTCGCTGACCAAAGCAGGCATTCGCACCGATGTTTTCAGCGGTGTTATGGGGCCTATCATGAACTGTATCGGTAATATCGGTTTTGTTATCATTGCTGCATTCGGCGGTTTTTTCGCCATTCGCGGCATGATTTCCGTGGGCGTCATCTCAGCCTTCATCGTCTATGCCAAGCAATTCAGCCGCCCTATCAATGAAATCGCTCAAATTTACGGCCAATTGCAGACAGCCATTGCCGGCGCTGAACGGGTGTTTGCACTGTTGGATGAAAACAGTGAAGAAAGGACCGGCAAGCCGCTGGTTGAAACCGAAACTGCCACAGTCACCTTTGATAATGTAAACTTTTCTTACGTGCCTGGCTATCCCGTTTTGCACGATTTTTCGCTGACAGTGCCCGCCGGAAAAAAAGTGGCGCTGGTTGGCGCTACAGGCAGCGGCAAAACAACGGTGGTCAACTTGCTGATGCGATTTTACGATATAGACAGCGGCGCCATCTACATCAACCGGCAAAATATTCAGGACATCTCTCGAGACAGTCTGCGTAAACACGTGGCCATCGTATTGCAGGATATCATTTTATTCTCCGATACTATCGCTAACAATCTGAAATACGGAAATGACCAAGCCTCTGCGAAACAATTAGACGCTGCGGTAGAAATGAGCCGCTGCAAAGAGATGATTCAACTGTTGCCCCAAGGCTACGACACCATTTTAACCGGCGCAGGACAGAATATCAGCCAGGGACAACGGCAGCTTTTAGCTATTGCCCGCGCCTTTGTGGCCGACCCGCAAATTCTGATTTTAGATGAAGCCACCTCCAACGTCGATACGCGCACCGAAAAAGCCATTCAGGACGCCATGCAGCTTGTAATGAAAGACCGCACCAGCATCATCATTGCCCATCGGCTCTCCACCATTCGGGACGCCGATATGATTGTCGTTATGGATCAGGGCCGCATCGTAGAAAAAGGCGATCATCAAAGCCTGCTGGCACAGAAGGGCAAGTATTATCAACTGTATCAGACCCAGTATGCCGGCTTCGCCACCTAAGTTGCGAAGCGATAAAGCTCTAACATAAAAACCGCTGCAGAAAATTTCTACAGCGGTTTTTATGTTATATATGTTTCGACAACGCAGAATTTCTGCCGCAGAGCAAGACGGCTTCGATAATACTGCCGCGTGTCAAGACTCGTCATTTTTTCGTCTGACTAAGCGGGCTTTTTGAAGAGTGCAATTTAATACCACAAAATCTCTGGCCCAAGGGCGCAGAATTTTTGCCACAGAGCAAGGCGGCTTTGAAAATGGCGATGCGAGGCTATACATATAAGTATGCGAGCAAGCCATTTTCAAAACAACGCAGCTATGGGACAAAAAGACAAGCCCGTCTTAGATGTTGGGGATTTGCCAGTCAATCGGCGCCTTCCCCATCTCTCTCAACAAAGCATTGGCTCGGCTGAAGGGCTTGCTGCCGAAAAATCCATGATAAGCTGACAGCGGGCTGGGATGTACCGACTCAATGATATAATGACGGGATGTATCGATGTATTTCTTTTTGCTGCGGGCATTGCCGCCCCACAAAATAAAGATAACCGGATCTTCTCTATCGTTCAATACCTGAATGACGCGGTCGGTGAATATTTCCCAGCCAATTTTTTGATGGGAGTTGGCTTTGTTGGCAATCACCGTCAAGGAGGTGTTCAGCAACAGCACGCCTTGGTCCGCCCAGGATTTTAAATAGCCGTTGTTGGGGATATAGCAGCCTAAATCGTCCTGCAGTTCCTTATAAATATTCAAAAGAGACGGCGGAATGGCAACACCGGGCTGTACCGAAAAACTCAGACCGTGAGCCTGCCGTGGACCATGATAAGGGTCTTGTCCTAAAATCACAATTTTTACGTCGTCATAATCGGTATAATGCAGCGCATTAAAAATATCGTACATATCGGGATAAATCGTTTTGGTTCTGTATTCCTCTGCCAAAAATTTGCGCAGCTTTTGATAATACTCTTTTTCAAATTCTTCATTCAAATATTGGGCCCAACCATTTTTCAGAATTTCGGACATCGTCATTACCTCCACGTTTAACGATAGCTACAACAGCATTCTAAGGTATTTTTTGTTTGCTATCACTATACCACAATTCCCGCTGGAAATCTATCGAATTAAATCATGTTTGCGGCATAATTAAAAAGAGCCAACGATTTTTTACCTCGTCGGCTCTTTTTATGCGAAACTTTGCTATAAAAGTTTTACCTGAAAATTAGTTTTTTCTTCAAGTTTTACAAATTCAGTTTCTTCTTCATCAACCAGATAACACCGGCAAAGCATAACGCACACTGCACCACTGTAAACACAATATTGCTCCACATGACCAAATTATAAGCTTGTGAAAATTCTCTAACGGTATTGGATGCTACCGACAAGGAATGATACATATCCAGACCAAATATGCGGAGAATCGTGGTTTCCACTAAGCTAAACACCCAGTTGATGAGAAAGAACAGCACTACCGAAACTGCTACTCTGTGCTTGTTGAATTGCTCCATTTGCCCAACCATAATGCTTAAATAAACAATCAGGATAAAGGCCACAATGCTGACGATACCATTCAGCGCGGTGGAAGAAAGATACGGCATGGGATTCCAACCGCTTAACAGATACTGTACTTCATTCCAGAAATCGGTCCAATCAATTAAGTCCAAATTCGTCAGCACAGCAGGCGACCCGATAATTACACCGGACAGACACATGATGATGGCACCGATCAGCACCCACAGTAAACCAGCAATCAATTTGCTGCTTAACAGCTGTACATGGGTAACCGGCAGCGTAAACATCAAATAACCTTCATCGCCGATTAAATTTTTATTGAACCGCTGAATGACAATCATAGCCGTCAGCACCATAATGGCCACACATAAGCCAAAAAACAGCAAGAAAACAAAAGCGCTGAAAATTCTCGGTGTCTTGCCGTACATAACGCTAAACAAAACGCCATCGTCGGTCACTAAGGAAGCGATAATAAACGCACAAACCACTGCTGCGACCAATGTGCCGATATAAAGCGGTATCAGCGTGCGGGCTGATGCTTTCATTTCGTATTTTAATAATTTCCCTAACATTTGAATACCTCCCGGAACAAGCCATCAATGGATTTGCCATGATCGGCCCGAATATCGTCCACCGCACCTTGCAGCACAATCTGGCCATTCTGAATGAACAATACTTCATCCAGAATTTTTTCAATGTCGGTGATTAAATGGGTAGAAATCAAAATGGAGCTGTCCTCGCCGTAGTTGCTGAGAATGGTGTGCAAAATATAATCGCGGGCCGCAGGATCCACACCGGCGATAGGCTCATCCAGTACATATAATTGGGCGTGGCGAGCCATAATCAAAATGAGCTGCACTTTTTCCAGCGTACCTTTGGATAATGTTTTTAACCGTGCTGTAATGTCAATATTCAAACTGTGCAGCATTTCCTCTGCCCGCTTGTAATCAAAATCGGCGTAAAAGTCGCGGAATAACTTAAAGGTGTCCTCCACCTTCATCCAATCGCTGAGATAGTTGCGATCCGGCAGATAAGAGATTATCTTTTTGCTCTCCACCCCTGGCGCTTTGCCATTTATCAACACAGTGCCCGACGTGGGCTGCAATAAATCGTTGATAATTTTAATGGTGGTGGATTTCCCGCTGCCATTTGGCCCTAACAAACCATAAATTTTTCCCGGCTCTATGGTAAAGCTCAAATCATTTAATGCTTTTTGATTGCCGTATTGCTTTGTGACATGCTCAAACTCTACTAACGCTGTCATCTTCTATCATCTCCTCCATATAACTTTCCAGCAGTCGCCGGATTTCTGCCTTGCTATAACCCAGCTTATGCAGTTCTGTAAAAAATTCTCCAATGCGCATTTCCGCCAACTCCTTCCGCAGCTTTTGAATTAAATCTGCATCTTCTGTAACATAACGGCCCGTGGTGCGCACCGTGTAAACCAGCTTCTCCCATTCCAATTCGCTGAGCGCCTTCTGCATCGTGTTCGGATTGACGCCATATTGCATGGCCAAATCCCGCACCGACGGCAGTTTTTCGCCGGGCTGTAATTGCCCGGAAATAATTTGCAGCTTTATCATGTCAATCAACTGCAAATAAATTGGTGTATTGGACTGAAATTCCATACCGCCCCATCCTTTCTCTCCCAAACCAGACCATCTCTCCGGTTTTTATTCTCATACTACCACGTGCAAAACTCATATTCGTGCTGTTCTCCATCTTGTTAGCTCCTTTGCCGTTTCTGTATCATTCTCATATTGTATTACTGCACTAATACAATACAACGAAATTCATTTCCTGTCAAGTAAAATCAAAAAAATATTTTGCAATCACACAAAAATCAGGGCAGCAAAAAACCGCTGTGCGAACAAACTCACACAGCGGCGCAGGATTTTTTCACAGTAACGATTTCTACAACGATGAAAAAGCGCTTCACCATTCTTGACACATAAAAGCTGCAATGTTAGAATATATTATATAAGAGTTGCCGTAAGGCATTGCTCGGGGTTGGTTGAGATAGAGGACTAGGCTATTTAACGGATGCGACTAGTCCTCTATCTTTATTTCTCTTTTTTGAAAAACTGGTAAAGAGAACATGCAATTTCAATCAAACTAATTACCAATTCTGCAACCATGCAGATTACAGAAATCCAGTAAAATAATTCGAGAGTCATAGCACCGACCCCCTTTCCATCCATCTCAATCAAAAACCGATTGGCTTGATGAATTAGGAGCAATCAATAAAGGCTTCGCCGCTGACTGCGACAATTTTTATTTGCTAAACTATTTATAAAACCCCGCTCAGCACCTTTTACACAAACTTCATCAGGTTTGCGCATACGGCTGAGCGCGAAAAGAAATCCTGTTCCTATTATACAGGATTTCTTTTCCTTTCACAAGAAAATTCGTTCGACAAATTCCCACCACAAAAAATATCTCTTTCTTCCTGAACAGTACTTTGCTTCAAAATAACTTCCACGAAATTTTTTTCCGGTATACAATCTTTGCCTCTTTCACCCAACGGTCCACCTCCGCCTCATATTCGCCAGCATCATAAACCAAGCCCTGTTCGTCTAAATACCGCTGGTTCAAATTGGAATCAATCAACAACCGCGTTACATTGTACCGCTCGTAGATATTCCAATAGTCCTCCGCTGTTAATGCACCTTCACAGAATTCTTGCAGGATAGAAACGCCTTCCTCTGTTTCCTGCCACATATCCTTCTCCATTTGCAGATATGTCTGAATATCTTCCTCCGTCGGCAGCAAACCGTATTCTATCGCTTTCGCCTGCTTTACCTTTTCGCTGATTAAGACCTGCAGCGTTTCCTGCTCCGTTCGCTGCTGCGGAAAAATTGCTGTCATTTCCTTGCGATAATTCCATTCCTGCCCCGTTAGCGGTACGCCGTCCACCGTCAGCAAAATATCAGACTCATTTACAGACGCACCATCCAACAAACTGGCATTGGTTACCTGCAAATCCTCCAACGATGCAGCAATGATATCGCCCCACAGCGTATAATCCAACTCTGAAACCTCATACTGAAATTCTTCATCACCGCGCAGCTCCGCCGATTTAACAATGGTCTGCGGCTCCTTTGGCACACTTACCGCCACAGTCAGCAACAAACATACCAACAACAAACACAGCACAGACCAAGCGCCCTTTACGATTTTTCTCACACACGACACCGCCCTTTTCCATTACCCGCCTACATGAGCTTGTTCTTACCGCTATTATACAGGCCAGACATCTTATAAGCAAGCAATTTATTCTACAATCAAAAATCACGTATCCATAAAAAATACCGCCACGCGTTTCTCCCGCATGACGGTATTTTTTATGTTGCTAAGTCTGATTTACTACCAGACGATAATCCTGTCCATCCCGATTAACAATCAACACGACGTTGCCAGTCAACAAATCTACGTAACTGAAAGACATTTTGCGTTCCACCGACTGATCTGCAATCCGCACCACGAACAAATTGGAATATGTACCTTCCAAAACTCCGGAACGCTCAATAAATTTGCGCCGGCCGCTGTTTGCTTTCAGCTTTACATCGCTGCCCACATACTGCGCCAACGCTTCCTGAACCTTGGAGACTTTCTTCTTGCCAGACAAGTTTACCACCCTCCTATACAAATCAAACTCCTATTTACATAGTATATTATACAGGACGAAAACTATTTTGTCAAATTCAAAATCTTTTATTATACATATTTCTAATATACGTGTCAATATATTTATGCCTATTTTTTTGAAAATTGAAAAATTTTCTGTATTTCATACCCCATTCCCATTCATACAATATTTTATATCTAGCAAAGCATTAGGATTTCTGTTATGATTGAGATAAACACATCGTCCACATCTTGAATAGGAGAACGCTATGATTACGATTTTCAACCGACAAGAAATTTTTACAACCTTCGATTTAGGCGCATACCAAAATGTAAAACAACAACTACAGCAAGCAGGTATTCGCTATCGCACCGGACTTATCAACCTAAACCGCAACCATCACCGCGCCGGTATGACCAGTCTGCAAATGAAATATTCTGTACAGTACCGCATCTTTGTACACAAAAAGGATGTGTCCACTGTATACATACCAACCCTAATCTATAAAAAATGAGGGACAACTATGACAAAAGACCACCGAGTAACTATTTGGGGGGCCATCCTTTTCATTGCCGTTCTTGCGTTCTTTTTATGGCAATTTCCCTTCAGCAAGCAAATAGAGCAAACCATCCCTGCCACCATCTACGCCGACGGCGCTGCAATCGACACGACCACCGTTTATATAAACGGCACAAAAACAAACTATCTGTTTCAGAAAAAGAACCGTTTCAACGGAACCTTTGCCATTGCTTGTCTGGAGAAAACAAAAGACAGCAGCGCAGGAATCTATTGGTATGAACAGACTGACAAAAACCATTTGCCGCCGCAATGTTCTATCAGCTATATGCGTTCCGGTATATTTCAGCAAACTGAAATAGAAACCATCGTCATCAACGACGATATGCAGCAATTTGTTATCCACTTAGCAGATGGTCGCCGGATTGCCACATCAGAAGCAATGGCACAGACCTATCCTTGGCGATAGTTCTTTCTCAGCAACAAAGAATACCAGAAATCTTACGCAGAGTTTCACCATCCTAAGGGCATAGGATTTTTTATACCTGACAAGGCGGCTTTTCCACAAACAAAGGACGCCGAAAATTTTGCGTCTGGCACGGCAACAACCATGCCGCACAGCAGCGTACAGGAAATTTTGCGTATAGCTAGGCGGCTTTGCAGACGGCGAAACGAGACTATACAAATCGTATGCGAGCTAGCCGTTTGCAAAACAACGACGCTATACGCAAAATTAACGTACGCGGCCCTAATTAATAGGGGGATTTCGGATACCCAATCCTCAACCTCCCCCTCGTCTCAATGCCACCCACGCCATCCACACCAGTTACAGTATCGTTCAACGCCTCTTTGATGGGCACCATCTGATTGAACGGCGTAAAGGCCACCTTTTCGGCAATAAACACCGGATCGTAGGCATGAATCAACACACGACGCGGCGAAGATGCAAAATTGGCGCCAGCGCGAATTAACGCCTCGTAATGGGACTGACAGGCGCCGGCAAAAATAATCAAATCGTCGCGGCCCGCTTCAAACTCCCGGGCTTTGCGCACAGCCCGCCAAAAATGCCGCGAGTTGCGGTAGCTGTCCAGATTAGAAAAGCCCTTTTTGCCCTTCAACAATCCATCATGGCCAGTTAAAATTAAAATATCGGGCGTAAATTCCATCAAATATTCCTTCACCCGGTCTGCCTGTTCACACTCCGGCACATAAAAGCCGGTCGCGCGAATATTCAACTGCCTGTAGGTAGACAGACACAAATCCAGATATTCTTTATCGCCGTCTAAATGTAGTACAGTTCCGGGAATTTCAAATACCTCCAGTTGATTGCACTCGTTCTTCTTGTAATTGATTTTTGCCCGCGATAAAAAGCTGCCCACAGTTTCCTTGTGCCGCTTCTCCATACCCCGCATTAAATCTGCGCTGCGCTTCAAATACACCTGCCGGTAACGGTGAATCTCCTGAGCCGTAGGCGTTACCAAATCCTCTAACGGTGCATCGGCGCACAAACGCAAATCCACACCTTTTAACAACGCTTGCTTTTTGCCGTTTTGCATCTGCATTGTTTCAATGCGAAACAACACATCTTTATTATGGGACGTTCGGGTTACAAAATCGCCCACTTGAAATCGTTCACTCATTGTTGCACACCTCAGCTTTCAAATATAATAGCTTATGCGCAAAAAAACAGCGCCGTGCATCACAGCGCTGCAGAAAATAAATCGTATGCCAGCTTGAACAATAGCAGACACAGCACAAAAATCATCACAGGACGAATAAACTTGGCGCCGTTCTTGATCGCTAAACCGCTGCCCAGCCAGTTCCCCAAAATGGAAAATATGGTGGCGGGAATGGCAACTTCATAATAAATTTGCCCCGCCAAAATAAACATCAATAATGCGGCCACATTGGTCGTCAGATTGACAATTTTGGTATTGCCGCAGGCTCGCTTTAAATCAAAGCCCAGCACAGTTGTAAAAGCGATAATCAAAAATGTTCCTGTGCCGGGGCCGAAAAAGCCATCATAGATGCCAATCAATAACCCAGCCGCCACCATGCCGCAAAAAATCCGGCTGTGGGAATATTGCTCAAAGCGGCTCTCATCCCCTATCTGCCGTCGGTTAAACAACACAAACACCGCCACGCAGGGCAACAAAATCATCATCACAACACGCAGATAATAATCACTGATATGTAACGCCAATTGAGCGCCCAGCGTCGAACCCACAAAAGCAACCGCCGCCGTTTTTACAGCGACCTGCAAATGCAGGCTGCCGCTCTTGATAAACCGCACAGTCGATATGGCCGTACCCACCGCCGCCGACAATTTATTGGAGCCGATGGCCATGTGGGCCGGCATCCCCGTCAACAAATAAGCAGGCAGAGAAATCAACCCGCCTCCACCTGCGATGGCGTCCACAAAAGACGCAAAAAACACCAGCGGACAAACCACCAGCAGCATTTCCAACAAAGACATGATTTTCTCTTCTTTCCGTCAAAATACGGTATCTATTATATACAGCGCTTATTAGGAATGTCAATACAGAAACAATGGCCATACCCGATACTGAGGTTTGCCATATAGAAGTCGGCCATTTACCGACCCCTTTTTTTCTGGTTATATAGGTTTTATTTGCTACCTTTCGCCCGTTCCTCCGTACCCGACTAGAAAAGCGTCGGGCATCTGGAGAAATCTTTGTCTGTCTGTACCGCTCCGGCCTGTAAGGAATCTGTAAATTGGCGAGTCGTCTTTTCAGACGTTATGTAACCAGTCGTTATACACCGTGTTAGCCATGGCAGATGGGAAGGCGATACGCCCCCTCATCGCTTCTTTAATAGTGCGTTGGTTTAGACAGATATTCTCGATTTGGAACAAAAAATGTTTCACGTGAAACATTTTCTGTTCCAATTTTTTTCAGCGTTTTCTGTATTGGTAGCTCTATTAGGGGGGTGGACAATACAAACAAAATGCTAGTTTTCTGCTCAACCAATAGACTTGCAAGGATTTTACTTTTGCTCTTGCAATTTTCTGTGTTTTTCACACCAGTTTTTCATATTTTATAGTAGGAGGGATTGTTTATGATTGCTGCTGTTATTCCTGCCTGCAATGAGGAAGCGGGCATTGTGCATGTGCTGGATAATCTGGCTCATCTTTTTACGTTAGACGTTGTCATTCCGGTACTGAACGGCTGCACCGATTGCACTCGCCAGATGGTGTTAAATCATCCGTTGGCCTCTCGTTTGGCACTAATTGAATATCCGCTGCCGCTGGGCATTGATGTGCCCCGCAGTTGGGGCGCCGCTTGCGCGCTAAAATTAGGCGCCGACCAAATTTTATTTGTGGACGGCGATTTACAGGGGGAATTTTCTGCCTGCCTACAGGATTTGCTTTGCGCGGTAGCTTATAAAGATTGTGATTTGGCTCTTACCAACTGCTATCCCTATATTGGCTATCGCTCGGAAACTGCCAAGGCGGTGCTTTTTTATCGGGAGCAACTGAACCGCAAGCTGGGTTTGTTTTCTTCCATTGGGTTGGCCACGCCTTCCCACGGCCCCCATTGCCTTTCCCGCCGCCTATTGGAAACTGTAGGCACCAATTGCCTGTCCATACCGCCGCTGATGCTGGCCAAAGCTGCCGAAGCCGGGCTGAAAATTCGCGTGGCCGCCCGTTTGTCCAACGAGCAGTGGAGCTCACAGCAGCGGGGCGACGCACACAATCAAAAAATTGCCTATACCATCATCGGCGATTGCATTGCTGCCAGACAGTATATTTGCCGTCAGCCCATCACCAGAGAAGAAAACGGTGTGCAGTATCTGGGCTACCGAAACGGGTCGTAAAATAGAAAATACAGCCTGTCAGCCTAAGTGCAACTGTCAGTTGCGGCCATGAAAAGTCCGCTTGGTTGCCCAATCTGTCATCTGCCGTTATAATAAATCTAACAAAACTCATAAAGAAAGGACTGTACGACTATGACATTGGGCCAACGCATCTACACCTATCGCACACAAAAGCAGTTGTCGCAGGCTACGCTGGCTGAATTGCTGGAGGTGTCCCGACAGTCTGTTTCCAAATGGGAAACAGACGCTTCCGTGCCCGAATTGGATAAGCTGATTAAAATGGGCGAGCTGTTTGAAATATCGCTGGATGAATTGATTAAAGGCGAAACGTCCTCCTATACAGCAGAGAAAGAAACTGTTTCACAGGAAACATCTGCAATATCCTACAACGCCGCATCACAGCCCCACTCCAGCGATACAGCAATCAAATCGAAAGCCGTTGCAGCAAAAGAAACTTTATCGTGGCAGAAAATTGCCATTATTATTTTATTAGCCTGCGGTATGTTCGGCCTCTTTAGCGGCGTATTTATAAATGGCATTCTAGCTATTGGTTTATTAATTCTTACATTACTTCTTGCGATATTGCTTTATCTATCCACGAAAAGCCGCGGCCTATTAAAGTGCGGCTGGATACTATGGCTGCTTTTTTACGGCTACCTGCGCTATGCCACCGGTATTCGTTTCTGGTGGATGTTTCCTCCATGGATATATAGAAACGGGCTAGAAACCCATTTAGTTGCCTGGGCCGAAGCCCTGACGCTGGCAGTCTTAATTTTTTGTACCGCGCAGATTTGGTATCGGAAATAAAAAAAATTAAAAACTGAAGCATACAAAATGACCTGGGTAAAATGTTTCACGTGAAACATTTTTACTCAGGTCATTTTGCACTAAATTATTTTTTTGAAAACAACACAGTTGTCCACTAGTCTAAACGTAGTTTATTTTTTCTTTTGGGCAGGCGGCTTTGCAATCGGCAAAGTGAGACTATACAAATTGTATGCGAACAAGCTAGTTCCAAAACAACGCTATTGTTCTACTATCTCCCAAAAGTGCAGAATTTTTTGCGCCTGACAAGGCGGCTTTCAAATTTGAGCAGCGCCGCGCGCCCGACGCACTTTTAGTCGGGTGTGATTGTACGCAAGCAAACAAATTTGAAAACAACACAGTCAGGCACAAAAAAGACAAACGTTTAGTTGCCGAAAACATGATTGCCAATCCGCGTTTCTATCTGGCGCGTCCAAATCCAACGGCTTGTGGCTGTAGTCGGATTCCAATAATACAGACAGCCGTTGGTAGGGTCGTTGCCCTGCATGGCTTCTAACGCTGCTTCATAGGCGGTACGGTCTGGCTGTAAATAATATTGGCCGTCGTTGACACAGGTGAACGCATTTTTTTGAAATACTACGCCGTATAGGGTGTTGGGGAAGTCCGCATCCTCCAGACGGTTTAACACAACGGCTGCCACTGCTACCTGACCGGTATAAATTTCACCGCGGGCTTCGCCGTACACCACCTGCGCCAGCATATCCCAATCTTCTTGGGTATAGGTGCGCTGATAGCTGCCGCCTCTTGAGGAAGTGACTCTGGTATTGATTCCATCACTATAGGCGCTGGCACTGGACGGAATTTTTAAAACTGTGCCAGCTTGAATGACATCACTGGATAAACCGTTTAAATTTTTGATATCGCTGATTGTACAGCCGTAACGCTGTGCTAGCTGATATAACGATTCTCCAATAACAACCCGATGGGTCGCATAGTTGGCCGGAATTTGCAGGGTTTGTCCTACCAGAATTTTGTCTCCCTGCAAAGAATTGACCGCCTTCAGTTCTTCTACGGTAATCTTATGGTTGCTGGCGATTTGATACAGGGAATCGCCTGCTTTCACTTGATATGTGTCCGCCAGGGCTGTTCCGCCACCAGTCATAAGGCTACAGCAAAGAGATAATGCTGTGACTACCGTCAAGGTTTTTACTCGTTTTAACATTTCATACCTCCTTGTTTTCGTCCTTGTCAGTATAGCCCATGGAAAACAGTATTGCATTAGGGAATGGCTGGAAAGTAATTTACCCCCTTGCCCCAACCGCAATGAATAAGTATAATTAATTTATCAGATAAAATGTTAAAGGGGACGAAACTATGGAAAAAAGAATTCAAGTTTGCATGGGCAGCGCCTGCCATCTAAAAGGCGCTCCGCTGATTGCACAGGCGTTCCAGGTAGAGCTGGAGAAACGACAGCAGTCCGGCGATGTTT
The DNA here is from genome assembly GCA_902462325.1 of uncultured Peptococcaceae bacterium. Classification (GTDB taxonomy): domain Bacteria; phylum Bacillota; class Peptococcia; order Peptococcales; family Peptococcaceae; genus UBA7185. Next base: position 19,680 of record CABQBF010000009.1, on the reverse strand, counting down.
TATTTGAACTGACGGGGGCATTTTGCCAAAGCCAATGTGCCGACGGTGTGATTGTGCGTGTGAACGGTGAAACGTACAAGCATGTAACGGTGGCCGATGTCCCGTCATTGCTCAATATCTGTTTACAGGAGGACTAATCTATGTTTCCAATCATTAATAATACTGGTAACTGTCGCGACTGTTACCGGTGCTTGCGCACTTGTGATGTAAAGGCCATCAGTTTCCGTACAGGTCAGGCAAAAATTATGACAGACCAATGCGTCTTATGCGGTCGCTGTGTCAAAGAATGTCCACAGTATACCAAAAGCATCATTGACCAGATTCCAAAATTAGAAGAATATTTACAGAATGAACGGGTAATTTTGAGTCTGCCGCCAACCTTTGTCAATCATTTTAATCAATGGTCCCAACAGGAATTATGGGCTCGCTTAAAGCATATCGGTTTCTACGCCATTGAGGAGATGTCCGTCAATGCAGAACCGTTCCTGGATACCTATGCCAATCTGCTGCAAAACACTGACAAATATATTATTTCCAGTCATTGCCCGATTGTAGTCAATTTGATTGAACAAAAATTTCCCAAATTGCTGGAACACTTGGCGCCAATTGAAAATGAAGCGGTCATTCATGCCCGCCTGTTAAAGCAGAAATACGGGCAGGATGCTAAAGTCGTGCATATCTCGCCCTGTCTCAGCATGGTAGGCAAAGAGTCTGACATCGACTTGACCTTAACCTTAGACCAAGCGCTGGACTTTATTTTCAGCCATAAGGTAGATAAAGAAACGCTGGCTAACATAGAAGTGGAACTGACGCAGTTTAAGCCGCTGGGCGTTCCGCTGGCAATGGCCGGCAATCTGATGCAAATGATGGTAGACCGCGGTGTGCTGACAGGCACAGAGGTCCAATATTTATCCGGCTTGAGCACCTGCATCGAAGCCTTAAAAGAATTAGAAAAGACCGCCAATTTCAGCAGTCGCTTTATCGAATTGGACGGCTGCCGTAACGGCTGTGTCGGAGGCTTCGGCTTAGAAAAACGAGGAATTCTGGAAAAGAAAATTGAAATCAACAATTATTATCATCAATATGGTAATAAACCTATCCGCCATTTTGCCCAAGTACCTGATATGAGCCGTACTTTTAAAAACCGCTATGTGGAACCGACTAAAGTAGAAACTGCGCGAATTCGCGAGATTTTATCCAATTTAAAGCAGTACAACAAAAAGGTTATGAACTGCGGCGCCTGCGGTTTTGATAGCTGCTATGAAAAGGCGGTTGCTGTTGCCCGCGGTCAGGCTGAAGAAAAAATGTGCATGACTTATATGCGTGGCCGCGCCGAGTCTACGGCCAATACTGCCATTCGCAGCAACCCCAGCGGCATCATTGTTTTTGACCAGGATTTTATCATTCAGGAATTCAATCCGGCTGCCCGCGATATGTTTAAAGCCTATAATCTGCAAGTAGGCAGTGCAATCTTTGAATATATCGACCACCGTGATTTTGAAAAGGTGGTGGAAACGGGCCGCGGCATGAAGGATTTGATTGTGCATTATGACGACATCGGCTTAGTAACCCGTCAAAACGTGGTGCGTATGCAGGGCACACAAAATCTGTACATGGCCACCATCACCGATATTACCGAAGAAGAAAAGAAACGGGCCGAGCTGGAAAAAATGAAGAAAGAAGCGCTCAGCAAGGCCAATCAGGTTATCAATAACCAGATGTTTGTGGCCCAGCAGATTGCGGGATTATTAGGCGAAACCACTGCGGATACAAAAATCATTTTGCTTGATTTGATCAAACAGTTCAATCAAGAGAAGGAGCTGGATCAATGAGTTTAATCTGCGAAGTTGGGAAAACCCAATTAATCAAACACGGGGAAGTCACCTGCGGTGACTCGGTAGAAATTGTCCGTGACCTCGACGAAACAGTCGTGGTGCTTTCAGATGGTTTGGGTAGCGGTGTAAAAGCCAATATTCTTTCTAATCTGACAACGAAGATTATTTCTAAAATGGTCAGTAGCCATGTATCGCTGGAGGATATTGTAGAAACCATTGTAGGCACACTGCCAGTCTGTTCTGTGCGTCATGTTGCCTATTCTACCTTCACCATCTTAAAGATTACGCCGGACGGGCAAGTGGATATCATCGATTTTGACGGTCTGCCGCCTATCCATATTTCTAAAGGCTTTGTCAATGTGGTGGAACGCACCAGCCGGGAAGTTGCGGGCAAAAAAATCAACGAGGCCCATCTGCAATTAAAAGAGGACGACTATTTGCTGATTACCAGCGACGGCGTAACGGAAGCGGGCCTAGGCTTAACCTTGCCATTAGGGCTGCAAACCTCCGGTTTGGTAAAAGCGTTAAAGGAAAATGTAAAGCTCAATCATTCCGCCCAGGATTTAGTGGACCAGGTCATCGGTATTTGCATGAGCTACTATATCAGCCAGCCAGGCGATGATACCACCGCAGTAGCCGTACACATGCGTCAAGCCCGTGAATGCGCTCTACTAACTGGCTTGCCTGTTGACAAAAAAGACGATGCCCGTATGGTTGAGGAATTCTTAAAAAGCAAAGGGCATAAAATTATTTGTGGCGGCACCACCGCGCAAGTCTTTGCCCGCGAAACAGACCGTGAATTAGAGAACGTGGACGACAACTTATCAGTTGACGATATTCCGCCAATCTCCAAAATAAACGGCATTGATTTGGTGACCGAAGGTATCATCACCATGAATCACTGCACCGAATTACTGGAAAAAGAGCAGCAGGAACAGTTGCCAAAGAACGGCGCTACGATGCTGCTGCACGAATTATTGTATGCCGACCGCATTAATATTTTCTTCGGCACACAACTCAACGAGGCTTACGAGCAAATTAAACCGGGCATTCGCCTGCGCGCCGCTGTCATTGAAAAATTAACTGCTCAATTACAAAAACTCGGCAAAGAAGTTATCATCTATCGTTATTAAACAAAACTGGGGGCTCGTATTATGAACATCAAGAAGTATTGCTACAACGGAGAAAAGAAATTTCGCCTGGAAGATTTCAGCACCAACGATACCGCTGAATTTGCATCAAAAGAGGAAGCTGCGCAGCTATTAGCAGCAAACCAGCAATTAATGGCTGAACTGCAAGACCGCTTATATGCGGAAAATAAGGAAGCTATTTTGATTATTTTTCAGGCTATGGACGCTGCCGGTAAAGACGGCGCTATCAAACACGTGATTTCCGGCATTAATCCGCAGGGCGTTACGGTAAGCAACTTTAAACAGCCCAGCTCGGAAGAACTGGACCACGATTATCTGTGGCGTGCCATGCGTGTGCTGCCAGCCCGGGGCGACATTGGAATCTTTAACCGCTCCTACTACGAAGACGTGTTGGTCGTAAAGGTGCATAATCTACATGAAACCTACCAATTGCCCGACCGTTGTAAAACCGACAAATTGTTCAAGCAGCGTTATCAGCAAATCAATCATTTTGAAAAATATCTGTATCAAAACGGCATTCGTGTGGTGAAAATTTTTCTCCATCTTTCCAAAGACGAGCAAAAGAAACGATTTTTAGAGCGCATTGAAAATCCGGAAAAGAACTGGAAGTTTTCGCAATCCGATATTGAGGAACGCACCTACTGGGACAATTATCAACAGGCTTACGAAGACGCTATCCGCGAAACCAGCACCAAAAATGCGCCGTGGTATATCGTGCCCGCCGATAAAAAATGGTTCGCCCGCTTGCTCATCTCGCAAATTATTGTGAATACCTTGCAGGAAATCAATCCGCAATATCCTGAACTGCCCGCAGAAAAACGAGCCCTGTTGGGAAAATGCCGAGAACAGTTGCTGGCGGAGGATACGCCAATCTCTGCCGAGCCAGAAGAAGAATAATAAAAAGCATACAGCAACGTTGCTTATTGGCAACAATGCTGTATGCTTTTCTTTTTATAATCTGCTATACGCTTACATCAACGGGCTGAACAGCCGCAAAATACATTGCCAGCCCCTTAGTGCCAAGCTGCGCTTGCCGCTGTATTGCGCCGTTACGTCTGTGCATTCCGCAAAAACTGCTTCAAAGTCTGCTTTTACCTCCTGTACAGCCTTGCAGCCATAGAACCAACAGCCATTTTCAAAATGCAGATATAAGCTGCGAAAATCCAAATTGATGGTGCCTACCGCAGCCACCTCGTCATCACAAACAAACTGCTTGGCATGCATAAATCCCGGTGTATATTCATAAATGCGCACACCACAAACAACCAACCGCGCATAGTAACTGCGCGTGACCTTAAAAATTAATTTTTTATCGGGAATGCCCGGCGTAACGATACGTACATCTACACCACGCTGTGCTGCCAGCTCCAACTCTTTCTGCATCTCATCATCAATAATCAGATAAGGCGTGGTGATGTAAACATAGCGCTTGGCATTTTTAATCAGGTTCAGATACACATTTTCGGCCACGCTATCTTTGCGCAGCGGCGTATCGGCATAGGGCTGTACAAAACAATCTTCTTTGGCTTGATACTGCAGGTCGGGCAAAAACAATTGGGGGTTTTCCGCCGTTTTTTGCGTGGCGTTCCAAAGCTCCAGAAAAATTAAGGTTAAGCTGCGGACAGCTTCTCCTGTCAGCTTAATGCCAGAATCTTTCCATTTACCATAAGGATGGGTGATGTTAAAATATTCATCTGCCAAATTATAACCGCCAGTAAATCCCACTTTACCGTCTATCACCGTTATTTTTCGGTGGTCCCGATTGTTCATACACACATTCAGCACCGGCATCAACGGATTAAACACTCTGCACTGAATGCCTTCGGCTTGCAGCCGTTTTGTAAAGGGCTTGCTTAAAAAACCGATGCTGCCCATATCGTCATAAAACACGCGCACATCTACGCCCTGTGCCGCCTTTTCTTTTAAAATAACTTCAATGCCAGCCCAAGCTGTTGAATCCTCAATGGCGTGATACTCCATAAAAATAAATGCTTCTGCCTTGCGCAATTCCGCTTTTAACTCTGTCAAAGCCTCTGTGGTATCGCCATAGTAGGCAATGTCTGTGTTTTGATAAACTGGATATCCACCGCTATGTTGAATATAGTACGCCTGATTGCCGATTGCCAAATTGTCTTGCCGCAGCTTGTCCAAAACAACTTCGTTATCCGGAAGATATTGCCCTAAATTTTGCTCCACTGCATAGAGCCGTTTTTTCATCAGCAAGGAAGCACCTTCCCGTCCAAAAAGCAAAAACAGGCACAAACCTAAAATGGGAAATGCCATAATTACAATAATCCAGGAAAATTTATATGCGGAGTTGATATGCTCTCCATAAATCCGCATCGCAATTATCAAGGCCAAAATGCTGACGGCTGTGGAAATATACGCATAATACTGTGTTAATTGGATCGCAAAGCCTACAATCCAAATTATTTGCAGCAACACCGCAAGCAGCGCAAAAAAAGCGCGGCCAATGCTGTTCTTCATCCGCTGTTTTGATTCTTCTGTTTGCATACCGTGTCCCCTTTCCAAGAAAATTTTTACGAAATTTTTTGCAGTTCGTTTTTTATCGTGATTATATCATATTCTGACAAATTGGAACACCGTTGTTCCTCTCGAAACTATGGTATTTTTGTTACAATGTAATTCTTGCCGATTTTCCGCCATTTGAACGGTTGATTTCTTAACTTTAATACGCTACAATTAGGGTTAAGATTTTATAAGAGTTTATTTTTATATCAGGCATAAAGCGTTATTTTTATATAAATCGGGAGTTTGCTATGCAGTTTTCAGAAATCAAAGGACAAGAAAAAGCCATTCATATTTTGCAATGCGCCATTAAAAATCAGCATATTGCCCATGCCTATCTATTTACTGGTCCAGAAGGCATCGGTAAAAAAAAGACTGCATTGGCCTTGGCGCAGTATCTCAACTGTGAAGCTGCTGATACTGTAAGTTTCCGCAGCTGTGAACATTGTCCCTCCTGCATTCAATCTTCCAGCGGCAGTCACCCGGATTTAATGCTGTTAGAGCCCAACGGTGCCAGCATCAAGATTGAACAGATTCGTAATCTTTTAAGCAAAGTATCGCTGCGTAATTACGAAAGCGCTTACAAAGTCATCATCATCAATGATGCCCATCTGATGACGGAACAGGCGGCCAATTGTCTGCTGAAAACACTGGAAGAACCAACAGAACATACCGTCTTTATTTTAATTACCGCACAGGCACAAAATTTACCTGTCACCATTTTATCCCGCTGTCAGCAAATCCAATTCAATTTATTGCCACCTACGTGTCTGCAAGAAATTTTACAGCAGTTACATCCAGAACGGCAATCTCAAATTGGTCTGGTAACAGCTCTGGCTCAAGGCTCTATTGCCACAGCGGAGGCGCTATTGGCCAATGAAGAAATTTCTGCTGCCCGACAGGACTTTTATCAGTTGCTCGACAAAATATCCACACTACGCCCGGCGCAAATCATCAGTTGGTGCGAGCAATGGGATAAAAATAAGAAAATGGTGAAAGCATTATTAGAATTGGGACAGCTTTGGTATCACGACTTGCTGTTGGCCAATACAGCAGGGCAATGGGATTTGCTGGTCAATCAAGATTATCTGGCAGCGCTCAAAGCACAACAAACCGAACCGCAGCAGCTTTTAACAGTTTTGCAATATTTTCAAACCGGCATGGCGCAGTTGGAAAGTAATGCCTCGCCAAGACTGGTCCTAGAGATTGCGCTGTTGAAAACGCAAAACGCTTTCACTGCATAACCACAAGGAGGTTCATTATGTCCGTAACCGTTATTGGCGTCCGTTTTAAGGAAGCCGGTAAAATATATTATTTTGATCCTGGAAATTTGGAAATTACCACCAACGATCACGTTATTGTAGAAACTGCCCGCGGCGTCGAATATGGCAGCGTCGTAGTGGGGTTAAAAGAGGTGGAGGACACGGAAGTGGTCCCGCCGCTAAAAAAAGTCATCCGCATTGCCAATGCTGACGATGATGCCCGCGTAGAAGAAAATACATTCCGGGAAAAAGAAGCGTTCTCTATCTGCCTAGAAAAAATCGAGCAACACAATTTACCTATGAAGCTCATTGACGTGGAATACACCTTTGATAACAGCAAAATTATTTTCTTTTTTACAGCCGATGGCCGTGTGGATTTCCGCGAATTGGTAAAAGATTTGGCTACCGTTTTTCGTACTCGCATTGAGCTGCGGCAAATCGGTGTCCGTGATGAGGCAAAAATGCTGGGCGGCATTGGCTTTTGCGGCCGTGAACTATGTTGTCACACTTTTTTGGGAGATTTTGCGCCAGTATCCATCAAAATGGCCAAGGAACAAAATCTTTCTTTAAATCCTTCCAAAATTTCCGGTATCTGCGGCCGCTTGCTATGCTGTTTAAAATATGAAAATGATGTCTATGTAGAAAATAGGAAATGTAACTGCAAAGTAAAAAATTTGGAAGCCTTAAATAATGTGGATGAAGACGGCGACGCCTTTGATTTGCATAAATTAGAAGATTAACAAAGCAGCTACAAGAAATGCAGGTGATAGAAATGAATTTAAGTGAGCAATTAGCAGCAATGCAAAACACGTTACAGCAATTATCTTCCCAACTGACAGAAATACAGGCCCAAACGGCTAAGCTGGAAGAGGAAAATGAACGGCTCCGCCAACGGATTACACCTGTTATCAACAAAAATCAAGATACTGCCGGCGGTCAAAAAGCGTTGCAGCAGCTTTATGAGGAAGGCTATCATGTTTGTCCGACATATTTTGGCCGGGAGCATGATGGAGGCTGTCTTTTTTGTATGGAGGTATTAAAGAATGTTGCCAAATAACATTCTCCCTGATGAAGAACTCACAGATTTATGTATCAATCACTGGAAAGTCCTGCAAAAAAAGCAGGGCTTTCGATTTTCTATTGACGCTGTACTGCTGGCCCACTTTATCCAACCGGCAGCAAAACAGCGTCTGCTTGATTTAGGCACTGGCTCGGCGGTAATTCCCTTATTGGTAGCAGCCCGCCACCCCGATGTACCCATTGACGGAATTGAGCTACAGCCCGCTATCGCCGCTATGGCGCAACGCTCTGTACAATATAATCAGTTGCAGCAGCAAATTCGCATCATACAATACGATTTGACCAAACTGCCGAAACAATATGAGCAACAATATGACTGGGTTACTAGCAATCCGCCTTTTTTTCCTGTTGGCACCGGCAAACAAAACCCTAACGAACAAATTGCCTTATCCCGCCATGAAATTGCCTGCAATCTGGAACAGTTGGTGCAATGCAGCGCCCGTTGTTTAAAATCTCGCGGTCATTTCGCTTTAATTCATCGTGCAGAACGACTGCCAGAAATTTTATTTTGCTGTATGCAGCATCGACTGGCTCCCTATCGGCTGCGTATGGTACATCCGACCATGGAACAGCCAGCCAATTTAGTGCTGCTGGAAGCAATTAAAGATGGCCGCAATAATGTGACAGTTCTGCCGCCGCTACCCATCTATCGAGCTGTTGCAAAAATCACCAGCGATAAGGCAACCTATTCAGATGAGGTTTTATCTTATTATCAAACAAATCCATAAGGAGGCCGCCATGCCCTACGGAACATTATATTTATGCGCAACACCCATCGGTAATCTGCAAGATATTACGCTGCGTGTGCTGGAAACCTTAAAAACGGTAGACCTCATCGCCTGTGAGGATACCCGCAAAACCTTACAACTGCTTAATCATTTTGCTATCTCTAAACCAGTCACCAGTTATTACGAGCACAACAAGATGACTAAAGGCGATGTGATTATACAGCAATTAAAAGAGGGTAAAAATATTGCACTGGTATCCGACGCTGGCATGCCAGGTATTTCTGACCCCGGCTATGATTTGGTGCAGCAATGTCTAGCGGAAGATATCCCTTTTACAGTATTGCCTGGTGCTGTTGCTGCCGTCACCGGACTGGTCTTATCCGGTATGCCTACACAGCGCTTTGCCTTTGAAGGATTTATTCCGCGGCAAAAAAAAGAACGGCAGCAATTTTTGCAAAACCTGCTCACCGAAGAACGCACCATGATTTTTTACGAATCGCCCCATCGCTTAGAGGATACTTTAAAGGCTCTGACGGAAATTTTTCCTGAACGTCAGATGGCCGCAGCACGGGAATTAACAAAAAAATTTGAAGAAATCGTGCGGGGCACACCGATTGAAGTATTGAATCACTTTACCACAGAAGGTATCCGCGGAGAATTTGTCTTGTTATTGCATGGCGCAGAGCCAGCTCTGCCAGAAGAAAAAGACTTAGATTGGGCCGTCAATCGCGTCACCCAATTAGAGCAAAACGGCATTTCACAAAAAGATGCCATCAAACAGGCTGCCAAAGAAGCTAACCTCAGCAAACGAGATGTCTATAACTTTATTGTGCAAAATAAATAACATTTTATACGTATATCTATAGTTCTATACCAACTTTTTATTGCACCCATACGCATCATCCTGTATACTAACAAGGAAGAAGCGTTCTTCTTTTTCATTTATTAAACTATAGGAGGCGTATGTGTATGGATATGGACACAACCTTAACATTGATTCTCTCCGAATTAAAAGGAATGAATCAACGCATGAGTTCTATGGAAGGTAAAATAACTTCCATGGATAATCGCATGGACAGATTAGAACGGGGACAAGACGAAATTAAGTCTAACTTGACCGATTTAACAGAGCAAGTAAAAGAAAATACCCGATTTATCCGTGCCTTAGTAGACGGTCAAACAGTATTAGAAACAAAATTAAGTGCCCTTGATGAAAACTTTCAGCAACTTTCCAGCAGAACAAAAAAATTGGAACGAACCTCCGGTGGCATTTTATATGAATTAGCCATTCGTGAAGATGATCTTTGCTAATAAAAACTTATCACCACACGCCATATTCAATGTAGTCCATACACGCCAATTACCATATAGGTGATAATCGTTTGCTTAAATCTCATGAAATCATTTGTAGTGAAAAAAAACTGTACAGATTACAATTTTCTGTACAGTTTTTTATTTATTTAATTAAATACGGCCAATCATGGATATCATAAAACGATTTAAAATTTTTGATTGCCTGCGCAAAAGCATCGTCTTTCATCACTCGTGCTGCTTTAAAAAAAGCATCGCTGGCTGTGGCGCCATACCACTCGCCGATATAAAGCATGGTAGCTGCTGGATTTACTTCTCGCATTTTTAACAACGCATGATAGCAATCATCGCTCAAAAAAGGCCAGGAGCATACCACCAAATCAACTTCTGCGCCATAGGTTTCAATCGCTTGCAGGGCGTTCAATTGCTCAATTTCTGTCCACGAATCACGAAACCAAGGTACTGCATGATTATCATTCCAGCTAAAATCATCCGTCGCTTTCATATCTACACCACAGTTTTGTAGAGCCTTAGATAAAGCGCCAGAACCGCACATAATTTCAAGACATTTTCTTTGACCAATCCATTTTGCCAACGGCCCAATCCAATCATAAGCCAGCAAACAATAACCACACAGTCCTTGCAACTGGCTGCGAATATTTAAGGATTCCCGCCCAAGTTGATGTCCTCCTGGTTCTGCATCAGGGTAACATTCTGGAATTTTTTTCTCCTGTAGTAACTCTAAAATCAGATAATAAGCCTTTCTTTTAGCCGCAATACTATTAGGCTCCTTATTTTTATCTGTACGCCAATCCATTGCAATCCCCCATGTTATTGTCCGACAAACCAAAATTTTTTCTTTTACAGCATAAATTATAACATAAAAAAGAGACCGCCGACAAAAAGGATTTCAATAAATTTGCAGAATTTAAAAATACAATATTGCAATTTCAACGCGCAGCCGTTATAATAATAAAAGTCGCTGATGTAGCTCAGTCGGTAGAGCAACTGATTCGTAATAAAAATTAGAATATCCGTTCTGTTTTTTATCGCGTTTTATAGCTATCAATCAGCATATTTTAAGAATATCCATATATTTTCAGTGAAAAAGATAAAAAAAATCTTTTTGCTATTGACAAATAAAAATATATGCGATATACTTAAAGAAAATCTAATAGGTTTTGGATTCTGTGTTAAAGCATTCGTAGAAATGTTGGCGAGGGTACAAAACAAGCATATTGCATATAAGTTGTTGCAATATATTTGTTTTGTACCCTCTTTTTTTACTTTGAAAAATTTCTAAGAAAGTAGTTTCAAATTTCATAAATAACACGTAGCCCAAAAACCATACAGATATTTCAGATAAAACAATAAAACTTATATAATTAGGAGGTCTTTTTCATGGAAAAACTATTGACGGTAAAAAAAACAATAAATAGTTGGAGAAATACGAGTTTTTATAAATGCAATACGCCTCAATGTAAAAAATTCTTAAAAATTTTTAAAGCATATCATCCTAACCTTTTAAACGAGGTTATCAATGATGATAACGAAATTAACGAACTCATTGAAAATATGGATAAGTTTATGTCGGTCGGTTTAATATTTTGCAGAACACATGGCAAGGCTGACGATTGGGGATGGTTAGAATGGCATTTTGGTTCAGAGTTAAATAACTTGCAATCATGTATATTAAATGAAGAAGATTTCTTAAGATGTCTGCGTGATTTTGTTTATTATTGGCCTAAATTATTAAATGAACATTCTAATCTAGAATCCTTAAGTAAGCAACAAAAGCAAGAACTTATAAAACTAACTTCAAAAGTACAAAAAAATTTTTTTGAATTACAACAAGCAAAAATGAAAAGTAGTAGCCAAATTAAAAATTTGAAAAAATATACTGACAAACTAGAAAAGATTGAACATACTGAACGCCAAATCGAAGAATTTGAGCGGGAAGCTATGTGGAAGTATATGGAAAGTAACGATTATATTATGACACAAAAATTATATCAAGAAATAATGGAAAAAGAATATGAACTAACACTAGGAGGAACTAACTAATGGCAACAAGCAAATTACAGAAAAAAACAAAATTAAATACAGTGGTTGATTTTACAAAAGGTTCTTATTCCAAAATAGAAGCAGAACCAGCAAAAATTGAAACACAACTAGATGCTGCAAAACAAAAATTTTTAACAGAAAAAAGCATTACAGTATCTGAAAAAACATTGAAGTCATATAATGGCGCATTACATTTAGTTTTTATGTTTATTCCAGCAAGTATAAAACGAAAACCATTAAATGAATGGTCACAAGATGATATTGATATTATAATGTCTAAAATTGTACAAGGGAAAAAAATAAATAATGGTGCCGCTCTTTCTCCTGTGACGAAAGAAAGCTATCTGAGAAACTTTAGAATTTTTATAAAATGGTGTGTAGGAGAAGGTTTTCTTGCAAGTAATTTGTTTGTAAAAAAATATAAAGCTCCACAGCAACCACAAAAAATATATACTGAACAAGAAATCTATATGTTAGCCAGTGAACCGGAACTTATGCATAGACTTTCATTTTTAGAAATGCGTAATTATGTTATGTGCAGAGTACTGATAGAAACTGGTATTCGTAAAAATTCTTTGTTAAATTTAAGAATTTGTGATTTAGCTTTAGAAACGAATACAATTCAAATTTCCAAAAGCAAAAATAAGTCTATTTATACTGTTACAATATCAGATGAACTTTCAGAACTATTAGACAGATACCTTACAAACAGAATTGGTGAAGATACGTTAGAAACAGACGTTTTATTTTGTGACCAATTTCAAAGACAGCTTTCTGAATTTGGCATAACAAATATAATGAAAAAATACGTTGAATCGAAAGGTGTGAAATGGCGCGGCATTCATGCATTCAGACATAGCTGTGCTACTATGATGATAAAAAACGGAGCTACAGTTGCAGAAGTTGCACAGCAAACAGGTCATAGAGATATTAGGCAGGTAGAAAATTATGCCAGAATAGTTACTTCTATAAGTCAGGAAAAATTTAATAAGTTTTCTCCATTAGCCAATATGCCGAAAAAGTAGAAAAATATAAAGAATGGCTTAACCAATATAATTCCGTAATTATTGTGAGTTTTTAATTACAACTTTTGGTTGCAATTAAAAAGCCCTATAAATGAATATTTTTTTAGAAAGAGCAGAAGATAACATAGGAAGAAATTGTTGCTTATTTTCAAATGATGAAATAATAAAAAATGACACTCCAGCTAATATGGTTAAGCCATTTTTAAGTATTTGCAAATCGGAATTTTTACAAAACAACACAAATAAAACATAAAGGGAACCGTCCCCCCTTACTATACTACAATACCAGAGATACTATTCTATTATTATATGTCTAATAAAGGAGAAACAGAAACATGAATAATAATATAACTACTGTCACAGAGAAAGAAAAACTTAGAAGTAAAATCAACAATCTTTCTAAGAAAACGCTTCAAAAAAATAAAGACTATTTTAAATTTTGCGATATGCTTTTTTCTAACAAATGGGATTTGTTTGTAAAGTGCAGTAAAGAAACCGCCGTAATGCCAAGTACAATTACAAAAAGGCTGCAAGGAATACTTTCTAAGAATGGCTTTTCATCTGAAAATTATAATTACCTTTTTGTTCCTTATAATAATGGAATCATCGGTTATATTTCAATAAAACCAGAAGAACGGATTGACGAATTTTGTAAAATAATTGAAACAATAACAGACTTAAAGATTTCCTACAGTAAAGTAGATAGTAATAAGCCTTTATCTACAAAATTGCTATTTTCTTACAAAAATAAATATCAAAAGAATAAAAAAACAGGATATTCTACCTATTATCATTCCAGATGTTTAGAAATTAAAGAAAACTTTCTTTCCTCTATTACAAGGCAAGTCATTGAGGAATATGGGGAATTATTCTCTAAAAAGCATAAAACAACTTTCCCCAATAATTATAATTTTAAAGGTTCCATTCAAAGAAAGGAAATTGAAATATACCCTGTTCTAAACAAAAATGGATCTGGATATATTTACTATATTATCAATGAATATGACAAAGAAAAGAAATGGCTGAAATATTCGCTTACTGTAGTAGCGAACATGAAAAACCATGAAATATTAAAAAATAATGATACTGAACAATTCTATTATATTAAATATAATACCCCCTTTATCTACGCTTTCATAGAAAAAGGAAGTGGGAAAATAATCTATATTGGGCAAACGCAAAGTATAGATTCAAGAATAAAACGCCATAGCAACCCAACAGAGAAAGATTCTTTTAACTCTTTCTCAAACGGGAAAGATATGTCAGATAATAGTCTTGTAAAAGCATATGCATTTTGGAAAATTTATGGTTTCTTAGAGAAAACAGAAAGTAATTTTGAACTGTTCCGAAACTTTAAACTTCCATGGGAAGACTATGAGGTTCGCTGCATTCCATTAACCATTTATAAAATAGAGAAAAAACAACGCTTAAAAGAAAAAGAGTTAATGGAATTAGCAGAGGCTTATATTATGAATCAAATTCAGGAACAAACGCCGGATAAACTCATTTATTCCACTAAAGAAATGCAGTTTTTTAATTCAAAAATTAGGGCAATAGGCGTGCCGTTATATCATTGCCGGACAGAAAAAAGTGTCAAAAAAACAATACTCAACGGAAATGAATACGCCGTTCATGCAATATTAGAACGACACAAAGACATTATTGAACACACTGAATTTGAAAACTTATTATTAGGAATGTTGACACTTATCAGGGGGAAAAGTCTTAATAATATGACATGGTATGATATTTTTAGCAAATACGGTTTGAATTTTGAAGAAGCTGTAAAATTTGCTGTTGGTTTGTCTGTAAATGATAAATATTATCACAACAAAATAACAGGGCAATGCGGTTTTAAAACACCACAAGGCAATATAACATTTACTAACGAAACAACGCACAAATACAAAACTGCGCAATATATTCTAGAAAAAGCAAATTATAAGCCAAGCGAGGTGTAAAAAATGGAAAACGAAACAACTATTTATATTGAGCAATTGCTGGACAGAATGAAAAAATTATTCTTTTTAAACGATTTAATTGTTTGTTCTGGTGCAGAATCAAAAGAAGCGTTATATGTCATTGAAGATGAAATACATCTGCTTGAAAATATTTATATTGAAGCTCAGCAACAATTAGAAATGTTAATTTAGTTATATTTTTGGAGGTATAAAAAATGAACAATGAAATGTTAAAATTTAGAGATAGCATAGAAAAATTGATTTTTGTTTCTGAGCTTATTAGACAAACCTGTGAATTTAATGAAAGCGATATATATTTTTTACAATTAGAAATTGACGATTTAAAAGAACAATATAAAAAAATCAGCGATAAAATAGAATGTTTAGTCTGAAATACAAATAATAGTACAGATATTTTAACGCGATACTAAAAAAGTTTATAACAACACTATATAAACTCTTTATCACAAAAAAATCTGGAAATACTATTGGTTGACACATTTTTTAAAATCAATTGCATAATAAAAGACTTGCAAATCGAATAACCTTAAAATTTATTTACTTAAATAACAACGAAAAAAAGGGCTACAGAAAGTAGCAAGTCACTTCAAAACTTTTTAATTTCTGTAGTAATCAGAACGTTAGTCTAAATATTAAATTTTGATATTTTAAAGGGCTATTATAAAATAATATTTTATGCTATACTAAGTTATATATCGGTCTATTATTCACATTAAAATAAGGTGATATCAATTGGAAGTTTTAGAGTTAATCTTAGATTTTATTGCAGCATTTATTATTACAGGAATTTTCTATAAACCCAAAAAGAAAAAATAGATACAAACATTACATGGAGGTATGTTTTATGGATACGAATGAAATTTTAACATTAATTCTGTCAGAATTGAAAGACATTAAAGAAAAGGTTGACAACTTAGAACAAGAACAAAATGAAATAAAACAGAAAATCGATACTATTATTGATGGCGTAAACGCTACTAATACTAATCTTGTAGGTTTGGACAAAATGATTTTTCAAATGGATAAGAAACTTGATTTACTAGAAGGAAGAACAGATATTAATACCATTGATATTAACAAGTTGCGTGCAGCTAAATAATCCACTGTGGAGGTATGTTTTATGGACAATGATAAATTAGATAGAATTGTTTTATTGTTGGAAAATATAAATAAGGATATGACTATTCAATTTGAACAGGTAAATAATAGGCTTGATACAATTGAGAAGCATTTAGAAAAACATACTGGGCAGCTTGCTGCGATTGCAGAAGCGGTAAATGCAACTAATAGCAACCTAACATCTAAAATTGACGTGGTGGATAAAAAAGTCAATATTAACGCCGTTGATATTTTAGAATTAAGGGCAGCGAAATAATCTATAATGGAGGTACATTTTATGGACAATGAAAAATTGGATAGAATTGTTTTGTTATTGGAAAATATGAACAAGGATATTTCTGACTTGAAACAAGGCCAAGATAAACTAGAACAGAAATTTGACAAACTTGAACAAAAAGTTGATAATCTGGAAGAAAGATTTGATAACTTAGAACAGAGATTTGACAACTTAGAACAAGAACAAAATGAAATGAAACAGAAAATTGATACTATTATTGACGGCGTAAACGCTACTAATACTAATCTTGCAGGATTAGACAAAATGATTTTTCAAATAGATAAGAAACTTGATGTCTTAGAAGGTCAAACAAATATCAACACTATTGACATTACCAGATTAAGGGCAGCAAGATAGAATTGTAATGGGATATGAAATTTTGATTTTCATATCCCTATTTTACATACTAAAAAAACAATAATCATACAGAAGATAATTGCAGTAAATAATCACTTGTGACATTAAAAAATTCTGCCAATGCTCTCACTTCATAATCGGCTACAAACCTTTCCCCTTTTTCAATTCTTAATACTGTCAAATCATTAAAATCATACCCCATAAGTTGCAATTGCTCGGCTAGTGCCTTTTGAGATAGCCCTTTCCCTTTTCTTAACCGCTTTACTTTTTCACCAATAATATTTTTCTGCCCTTCATACCAGTAGATTTTCATACAATCACCTTCTAAAGCTGAAATTATTGTTGATTGTATGGTATAAATCATGTTATTATACTTCTAAAGATGAAATATTAATTATTTTGGTTTTGTTAAGAAGATATGAAAGAATATAACCCAAGATAGCGTGGGAGTAAGATTCATTTAGGGAGATAGAGACCAATACTGCAAAGCTTTGATATAAAAGGCTTTCATGACTTTTTTCCCTAACAACTTAACAGAACCACTATTTTGTAGAGGGGGATAGCGACATGTTTCACTATTATTTTGCAAAGGAGGTGTAATATAAAACATGAAAAAAGTATCTAACATTTTTATTATTCTACTGATTTGTTTATTGCTAGCAGCTTGTGGTTGTGAACATAGTTATGATAATGGTGAAATAACAACGGAACCAACATGTACTACAAAAGGAGTAAAGACCTATACCTGCACAAAATGCAATAAAACTAAAACAGAAACCGTTCCAAAAATTGAACATGAATACGTTTCCAATGTCACGAAAGAAGCAACCTTTACAGAAGAAGGCGTAATAACCTATCAATGTACTGCTTGTGATGATAAATATGACGAAATTATACCAGTGAAAACGCAAAAAGTCATTGTAAGTGTTACGGGCTTAGAGAGAATCCCGAAAGATTCAAGTAATTGGATTTTTTCTAATTATGTATGTTGTGTTTTTGATGTAAGAAATGAAACGGATAAAGATATCAGGGGTATACAAGGAAATCTTGAAATTAAAGATATTTTTGGAGAAAATATTTTAACAATAGGTTGTGACTTTACCGGAAATACAATACCTGCCCATAAAAGCATTGTTGTAGACGATCTTTCTTATGAGATTAATGAATTCATAGATGCGGATATGAAATTCTATAACACGAATTATGAAGATTTACAATTTAATTACGTGCCAACAAGCATTGTCTATGAAGATGGGGTAAAAGAAGACTGTTAGTTTTTAAATTTATAAAAGAATCGAGGAATACCATATGGAAAAGCTGAAAAAAATCATTTTATTAGCATCACTAATTTGTATTTTAAGTTGCAGTAGTGCAGTCGCTGCTGATTGGTCTATTGAAGTTGACGGTCAGAAGCTAAACACAGAAGTTAAAGTGATTGATGGTAGATCGCTAATTCCATTGAGAACTGTTGGCGAAGCATTAGGACTTGAAGTAAAATATTATGAATCCACAAAAGTTATTACATTAAAAGACCCGGATTATATCAACCTAAATGCTTATATTACCTTAAATTATGAAAAGAATACTTATTCCGCTATTGTCTCTGGATATGACAGTTATGAGAAATATCATTTAAACGTTAATGATTTTCAAATGTATGTTCAACCAGTAAATATTGATGGACGTGTATATGTTCCAGTAAGATTAATTTGCGATTCGTTTGGAGCACCAGTCAAAGTGAGTAATAATACTATTTCCATTGGAAAATGTTTTACTGATTCCGAAAATTCAGCTAAGAAAATAAACAAATTAGTATATTCCGAGAATGCAGTTTTGTATGTTCCTGATACTACAGAAGAAAATACTACAAACGAATATAGAAATGTTACTAATTTGAGTAGCGATGAAGGAAAAGTAGCTATTAATACATCAAGGAAAATATTAGAAATGGAAAAAGGTAATAGTCCTCAAATTACAAAAGCACTCGTTGCAAAGTCACAAGAAAATTCTAATCTCTATTTCTCTTGGATTACTTATAAATGTTCTGGCGCATATGGTGTAACACTTGAGGGAAAAGAATCCTTCGTTATTGAAAATGGAAAAATTTATACAGAAGACGATTTAGATAAAATAAGTAATACAAAGGTTACATTAGATAATTATGATAGTGTACAGGACTCTATATATAAGCAAATAAACTGGAACTATGAGAAAATGTATATTTTAGAAACTGAACAATATATAGAATTTAATGGAGCCTCAATTATGAAATCGTTGGGATACTAAAAAAGCCTTTATTTTCACGCGATACTAAAAACTATTGTAATAACAAGAAATAACTCATTATCACAGGAAATATACTCTAGACCTATTGGTTGGCACGTTTTTTTAAACAGTTTTCTATAATAAAAGTCAGGAAAAATAGCCTGAAAATGCAGGTAGTTATTGTTATAATATTAAACAATAACTACCTGCATTTTTTCACTTTGCAATAATAAAATTATTATTTTAGAAATGTTTAACTATTCAGCCGGATATGCTATAATAACATAAACACTCTCTAAGAGGTGAACTCTATGGATACAAATGAAAAATTGGATAGGCTAGAAAGTAAGTTTGACAGAATGTTTTTGCTTATAGAAAATATGAACAAAGATATTTCTGAATTGAAACAGGATGTAAAAGAGTTAATACAGGACCAAAATGAAATGAAACAAAATCTGGCTACTGTTTTGGAAGCGGTAAATACCTCAAACAATAAAATCGACCGACTAGATAAAAAAATTGATGTCTTAGAAGGAAGAACAGATGTAAACACTATCGATATTAACAAGTTGCGTGCAGCAAGATAGAATTGCAATGGGATATAGAAATTTTGATTTTCATAACTTATAGGCAGGAGCGTTTTGCCTCTGTTTTTTTATAAAAATATAAGTATTAAAAATAACGTTATAAAAAAT
>CABQBF010000008.1 GCA_902462325.1 uncultured Peptococcaceae bacterium | reverse complement strand
GCTGGTCTAAGGGTTTATAGGTATCCCTTGAACAACCTAAATACATTATACAAGGAGAAATGGCTTCAAACAAACTCTCTTCTATCTTGGTAAGATCAATCTCACTAGCCGTCAGATCTAACGTTTGGCTGTTATCGAATTTAAACTTGTCACAATATACAGAGATCCACTGTCCATTCGGTAGTGGCGCAATTATCCCATGATATTGACCACTATTTGCATTTTTTGCACAGTACATCGTCACTACAAAATCTCCTTTTGAAGTATGATATTTTACTTTAATTGAACCTTTACCTTGATCTGTACCCAAAAATGGAGTGTCTTTTGCTTGTGGAATATAGGTCTCTATAATTTCTCCTGGAGAATCGGTTTGCGACTCTGATTGTAACGCCAATCCTCCAGCAGCTTGAAAAACTTTTTGCAGTTCCTCAAGTTCTGGCTCCCTTTCTACTGTCACTGTAACCTTGAATACATTCTCTATCCCAGTTCCTTCTATAGTTTTTGTCATACGAGCACCATTTAGAGAATTATAACTTTCTACCGTACTAATCTGCCACGCATTTTGCCCACTAGCACTTGTACTCGTCACCGTTTCGCCTATTGAAGTAGGAGAACTATTTTCACTTGTATCTGCCTGGGCCGCTAGTGCTGCTACAGGAAACGTCGAGAAACTCTTGATATGGAAACTGATGCTGCTGCCCTTTACCTTGATATTCTTTGGAGTAAGCATACTGGCTGTTCCTGTTTCCGCTATACTTTTGGCAACGATATTTCCGTTTTCCTTTTTATAATGACCGACCCAAGCGCCGTTGGCTTTCAGACTTTCCCAACCTTCCGGCGTTTCTGTATAAGTGATGGTAACGTTTAAATTCAAATTATCCGCTTCGTTCAACGCATATTCGGTTCCGTCGGCTTGTCTTAGCCAAATATGATACAGATGCAGAAAATCAAAATCGGTTGTTGCATGTTCACTGCCGTGTTGCAGCGTTGTCGTCGCTGCCCCAGCTTCATTCAGTCCGTCGATCATGGCATTGTAGTAGCTGTCGTCGTAGCTATCATCTCCATAATTTGCAGCTACTTCTTCCACCACCAGTTCAACACCGTCGGGCAATTTCTTTTTATTGCCTGTGACCTTCACGGTAAAACCCTCTCCGTTTGCTTCTTTCATAGCTTCTACGACAGTAACGGTAAAGATTTCTTCGTTATCAAGTTTATTTTTCTTCGTGCCATATTTATGGGTGATTGTCGTTTCACCTGCTGCTTTGCCTGTCACTGTAGCCGCAGCACTGCTTCCTGATATTGTTGCGATAGACACATCACCTGAACTCCAACTATGGTAATTGGCCGCTGTTCCTGTTATCTCAAGTGTTTCACCAACCGCTACTTCCACCGCAAAACTGGAAGCATCTACCGCCAACACCGTACCTGTTGGAGAAAAACTGTCCTGGGTAAAGGTGAAGGTGTCTACTGTATCGCCGGAGCCTTCGGTCTGCACATCCAGCACTTGAATGCCATCGTCGGCAAAGTGTACGGCGCCGCTGCTTTCATTACCAGCTAGGGCGATGCCATCGGCATAGGTGATGGTCACTGCAACCGGCGCAGTCGGCTCTACTTCTGCACCGTCAGCTAAAAAGGTAATGTCAAAGAAGCGGGCAAAGGATAAGGTCAACTCCGTTTCGGCTTGTTCCTGCATGGCTTGCAGTGCTTGTTGGTAATAGGCTGCATAATCGTCGCTGTCCTGGGTAATTTCCTGCGCCTTCAGGACTGCACCCTCTGGCAAGGCGTCGATCGGGAAGGTTACGCTGACAGTGGCGTCGTTCACCTGGGCGGTTAAGGTCTGCTCGGTTTCTTCCTCCTGCTGCGCTTTCTGAGCTAAGCAAGCTTCGGTATGGGTATGTTCTGCCAAGGTGCAAATCAGACTGCCTTCGTCATCATAGCAGGCTTCTCCATGCTGATGTTCATCCAGTCCGCAAAGATAGGTGTGGGCATCTTCGGCGCTGGCGTAGCAATCCTGGCTATGCTGATGTTCTTCTAAGCCGCAAACCAACGTACCTTGCAGGCAATCCAGGGTATGCTGGTGCTGTGCCACTTCCAGTTGACCGCAGATGAGCTTGCCGTCCTGGCCATAGCAGTCGGCGCTATGGGTATGGGCTTCTGTCCACACCTCTGGTTCTTGGCTGTCCAGCACGGTATAGCCATCGGGCAGGAAAAGTTCGGTATCTTCTGTGCCTTCTGGAATAAATAAATCAAATTGCAGGCTGCTTGGCGTAGATACCCAGATGTCTTCGCTGTCTTCATAGCCGGCATCGTCTGCATTACCTGCCAAAAACACGGTGGTTTTGCTGTAGGAGGCAATCTCCGGTAAGGTGCAAACCAGATTGCCCTCTGCATCGTAGCAGGTATCGGCGTCATGGGTGTGCAGCACAAAGTCGGCAATTCCGCATGTCAGCAAGCCGTTTTCATCGTAGCAGGTTTCATCATGCTGATGCACAGCCATTTCCTGTTCCTCCTGCTGACACAACCAGAGCAGAGTGTCATCGTTGGCATAACAGGCTGCTGTGTGGGTGTGTTCGTCCAAGCCGCAGGTGGTGGTCATGGTAATGGCGGGCAAGATTAACGCATAGGTGGTGCAGAACACTACCACTGCCGCCATGCAGCTAACTACCTTTTGCCACCGGCTATACCGTTGCTTGTTTCGCAATATTTGCGCTATTTTGGTTAGTAAGTTAAAATTCATGTTGCTCCCTCCTTCCGAAAGCGTTTTTGAGTAATAAAAATTGTAAATTTATTGAATTGCGCCCAAACCAGATAGGGGCCACAGCCGGAACACTAACCGGCCTACAATCTGTTCCTGGGCGATACATCCCACTGAGGTATTGCGGGAGTCGATGGATACGCTGCGATGGTCGCCCATCACAAATACCTTGGACTCTGGTACTTGGTAAGGCAGTTTGATATTGCACTCTCCCAGCGCTTTTTCAACCAGGTAAGGCTCTTCCAGTTCCTGCCCGTTGACATAAACAGCGCCATCGTCGGCGATGTCTACCCAATCGCCGGAGCTGGCGATAACCCGCTTCACCAAAATTTTGTTGTTGTAATAAAAGGCAATCACATCGCCGGTGGCAAATTTTTCACCTTTCAGCGACAGTACAATATCGCCATCCTGCAGTGTTGGCGTCATAGACTCGCCGTAAATCTGCAGTACCGGCAGCCAGAGCGTGGCGACTAAAATGGCCACAGCGGCCACAGTAATCAGGGTGTAAATGGTGCTGCGCAATACAACGCTATATTGATTTTTGTACTTTTCCCGTTTTAACTCTGTTTCTATATCGGCAATGTCGGGAATATCAGTCAAGGTTTTCTTTACACGTGCTTTCATGATAAAACATCCTTTAATATTAGCTGTTATATTTTATCTAGTTCATGTTTTTGCAATGTTTTATAAGTTATTACTAACCAACTGGCAAACGCCTGCCCGTTTACTTAGACGTTTGCTGGGCCTGCGCTTGGCTTTCCTCGTGTAAACGCCTGATATTCTCCAGATATTGGTCGGCGGTTTTTTGTGCCACGGTAAAAATATCGTTCAACTGCATGGCCGCTTCTGCAATGGAACCGGCATTGTCCAAAAGGATTTTTCGGCTGCGCAGTTCGCTTTCTGCCCGTTCCAGTTGCGCTTTTACCCGCTCCAGCTCTTGGCTTTGCTCCAACAGCATTTCCAGCAAGTCCACACGCTTTAGCTTGCGCAATTCGTTTTCCGTTTTCACAGCATGCCCTCCCATCGTCCTTCAGTTTTTAACAAATTTATATTTTTTTGCTACCGAAAAGGTATAAAATTTCAACAGCACCAAAATAGTAATATGAAACAAGTTTATATACCACATCTAGCAGCTATACGATGACTTTTTCATCGTGTAGCTGCTTTCTTGTACTTGTGAGAAACCTATAACTTTTAGGACATATTTAAAATCATACTTGTTTATATGAACAATGTGCAATTTTAATATGTAAATGTATCATTAAATATATTATTATTTCCTTAAATAAGCTTGAGTTAATTCACACTGTATCACTAGTATTTTTTAATGTCAATACATTTTTTGCTTCTTTCTCATATTTATTTTCATATGTGGATATGTACATATTATATTTTGAATTGCCGTCGATAATTTTTTCATAGAAACCTATTGTTCTGTACCGCCGCCTATGCTATAATGTTAGTAATTCTAGGCAATCGCATGAAGGAGGGAAACAGTCATGGCTCATATTAAAACAATCAGCTCCCAGAATTTACAGGGCACTGTAAAAAAAGGTGGGTGCGGTGAATGTCAAACATCCTGCCAGTCCGCTTGCAAAACATCCTGCACAGTTGGTAACCAGGTTTGCAAAAATAACTAAGTTTCATGACGGGGCTGCCGCATTGATGTTTCACACAATTTGCGGCGGTTCCTTTTTCTTTTTGTCACATAACGTCAGGTTGTATCATTTTTTGAAGAAAGGCGTGATTTTTTATGAGTTTTATGGAATTGGCCAATAACCGCCAAAGTGAAAGAAGCTTTACTAGCCAGGAAGTCAGCCGCAAGGATTTATTGAAATGCCTGCAGGCGGCTCAGTTAGCGCCATCAGCCTGCAATTCACAGCCCTGGAAGTTCATTGTGTTAGATAACCCTCAAATCGTCAAGCAAGCGGCTGCCGCCATTGCTGATAATCCGATGGGCATCAACAAATTTGCGGAAACGGCGCCGGTTTTGGTGGCTGTTGTAGAGGAAGAAGCCGCCTTGATGCCGAAAATTCAGGGCAAGGTACCATCGAACCGTTGGGCCCAGTTCGACTTGGGCAGCGCCACGGAGCATTTCTGTTTACAGGCCGCAGAGCTGGGCTTGGGCACTTGCATTATGGGGGCGTTCAATGAAGAAAAATTGAAAGAAGTATTAAAAATTCCGCAGGAACGCAACATTTTCGTTATGCTGGCTGTAGGCCATCCGGCAGGCAACGGCATTCGCACCAAAGCCCGCAAGGAATTGAGTGCTATCCATTGCTTTAATCAGTATGAAGCGTGAGGATTTCTATGACACCAAAGTATGACACCATTTTATTTGACGCTGACGGCACCTTGCTGGATTTTGTCAAATCGGAGGAAATGGCGCTGCAGAAAACCTTTGCCGCCCATCAGTTTCCTTTGGATGATACAATAAAAGCCCGCTATCAGCAAATCAACAACAAGCTGTGGTCTGACTTTGAGCAGGGCGTGATTGAAAAACGTGAAATCTTGCGGCAGCGCTTTACCCGCTTATTTGCCGAGTTGGGCATCAACTATGATGGTCTCACCTTCAATAACGAATTTTTGGCCAATGTGGGCCAAGGCTTTTACACCATTGACGGGGCGGAGCAAATCTGCCAGGATCTGCAGCCCCATTGCCAGCTCTATTTTGCCACCAATGGCAACGTGGCCACCCAGTTGAACCGCATTGCCGGCTCTGGGCTGGGACAATATTTTCTGGACACCTTTGTATCCGAGGCTGCCGGAGAACCAAAACCATCGCCTGTTTTTTTTGCGTATTGCTTTGCCCATATCCCTGATTTGGACAAAAGCAAAACCATTATCATCGGCGATTCGCTATTTTCCGATATAAAAGGCGGCCATGACGCCGGTATCGCAACCTGCTGGTTTAATCCGCAGGGCAGAAAATTGGACGGCACTGTAACGCCTGATTATCAGGTGCAGCGGCTGGACCAAATCAAACAAATTATTTTTACCGGCTAAGATAACACCCGTTCTCTTTCCGAAAGTGAGGAAGTCTATGATTACCCATACTTGCATTAAGCTGGCGTTGCACGGCCAGGAGGAAACACTCTGGCGAGAACTCTATGTTCCGCCTTTTCTTTACCTGAATGACTTGGCGGCTATCATCAATCTCTGCTTCGGTTGGCCTGATGACATTCATTATACTTTTACAGGCCAAAATCCAGAACGTCAGTATTGCTCTGCGCATTGCGACGATTTACCCAGCTCAAAAACATCCGCTGCAGAGGTCGTGACATTGCAGGAGTTGTTTGAAAAAAGCCAGACTGCTGTTTATCGACATGGCGCATCCACCCAGCTGCAAATTGATTTAACTCTAAAAATGTCTATTCCGCTGCTTCTGCCTGTTCCATCGCTGCAACTAAAGCAATGGCAGGGAGATAAGGCGCCTGCCCCGACAGGCGGCACTGTTATCTTGCAGGAGGACAGTGTGCAAGAAGCCTTAGCACAGTTGCAGAACGTCTATTTTGAAGATTTCTTTTCAGACGGGCCCGATGGGGAAGTAACTTGGCAGGAAGCTAAAGACGCCTTGTTTGACAACTTGCTCCATGAGCTGACACAGGATATGCCGGAAGAGGAAGCCATGCAGATGCTGGAAGATTTTATGGAGCGCATGGAGATAGAAACTTCCCGCGTCTACACCTTACAGCAATGTCTGGAGTTTTTGCGCAAAGAGGATTTGCTGGACATTGCGCGGTTCAATCATTTTCGCGGATACAGTAAGCTGCGCCGCGACCAGTTAATAGGCTTTTTACAGCAGCGTCTGCTGCAGCCGGACTTTGTCCATCAGGTCATCACAACATCCACATTGCCGGAAGTAACTTGCCTGATGCAGCTTTGTCAGGGCAATCTGCCTATCTTTTCTTCCGATTCGTACCGAAATCTCGCCACTGCACTGAACTACGGTCTTTGCTATACGGATTTACCGGAACGGGTTTTTATTCTGCCGCAGGAGCTGAAGCCGCTGGTGCAGAAAGTGCTGGAAGACGAAGACATCTCTCTTATGCTTTATTTGCAGAATATCGTTTATACCTACTGCTTTACTGCTGTTTATCTGTTCGGTATTTATCCTGTGGAAAAATTGCTGCAGCGTGTTCAGGAGGCCTTGGAGATCCCTCTCACGATGAACGAGTTTCAGAACCTGGCTATGAATACGGAACGGAGCCAACAAGAATACGCGCTATCCGACGGTTATCTGGTGGACAAGATTTTTCTGCTGCCTGAGGAGAAAAACAATCTGGCTGCGTTGAAAAAAATGCAGCAATCCAGCACCAAGCCTGTTTTCTGGCCTGATTCTGATACGATGATACAGCTTGCCGACGAAGGCTGGCTCATTTCCGAAGAATTATACGAGGATTTTGCAGAAAACTTTGAATCTTGTCTAAATCCGCAGATACAAGACATCGCAGAAGCCATGCGGACAATGGAGCGCCTGATACGCACTGGCTATGATTTTTCTTCTATCATGAAACTATTGGACAAACACTACTTTCACTTTCCCGATGTGAAGTCATACAAGCAATTTGTTTCTGCTCTACAGCAAATTTGGAACGAAACACCGATGTGGTGCAACAATGGCTTTTCTCCTAACCAGCTCCGGCGGCAATTGGGCAAACCGAAAACAGACAACGTGGTGTCGCTTGCTTCCCATCAAAAGAAGAAAAAGAAGAAAAGAAAAAAATAACCGCTTGCAATAAAACCTTGCAACGGAAAAAGGCTGGCTTTGTGACAGGTTTCTCACAAAGCCAGCCTTCATTTTTGGCAAAATAAAAGTCATGCGCTTGTTTCCGAATTGAACTTTCCGGACGTTACCCAGGCAGTTAGCTCGAACCAGGCACTCCCACGGCACACGCAAGTGCTTACTTATTGCTGCTTCCTTCCGGACCTGACAAGGTTCATAAGTTCGCGTTGCGCAGGACCCAGCCGTCAACACCACTTACCTGGGGCAGGCTCCACAAAGCCAACCCTCGAACAAGCATCAACCCTGCTATAGCGGATTGCAGGTTACAGGGCACCGCTACCTCCCCGTCTAGCATGACTAGCATTTATTTTAGCATGACATCCCCGCATAAGTCAAGGGTCAGACAAGAGATTTCTCTACAGTGCTGTTTACAGTTTTTCCTTCTCGGCTTCCTGTTTTAGGTCCTCAATTTTCTGAAGCCGTTCGGCAATCTGAAAACATTCTGCTGCATAAACGCTGTCTGGATTATCTTTTTCTAAATGATACACTGCTTTCCCAATTTGCACATACAGATTTTGAATTTCTTTCTCTTCAGCAGCCACATCCAGTTTGAGTTTTCCGGTTTCTGCCAAGTCCTTGGCTTTATCCACCGCTAAATCTGCCGCCGTACTTAATTTTTTCCCGAAATCATCTAAAAAAGCCATACCAATCCCTCCATCTGAAATATGTCTTTATCATAACATAAATATGCCGCAACTACAAAGAAATCCACAGAATCATTTGCTGCTGCAAAATTTTTTACCAGTATTTTTTAAGCAAATCTGAATGAATAGCTGACAAAGCGGCACCAGATACAGCCACACACTGTACAGCAGCGCACCGGAACCTACGTGGAGAAGAGAAAGCGGCACGGCGCAGGCAACAGACCACGGCACCAGACCGGCTATGGTAACAATCGAATTACTCAAATCGGCAGCCAAATCCTCCCGCGTCCGGTTATGCGCTGCATAAATGTTGGCGGTGAGTTGGGTGGATAGGGTGATGCCAATGCTCTGATTGCAGAAAACACCACTCAAAAAGAAGGATAATACAACCATGGCCGGAAAAAATCCCAGCCGTTCCATCATGGGCGTCAGATGGCGCTGAACGGGAGTGAGCATGTCAGTACCCTGAAAAATGCCCACACAACCGTTAGACAACAGAATAATCCCCATTACATTCAGCATAGAAACGATACCGCCGCCGGAAAAAATATTTTTTAAGGCAGGCGAGGCCGCTTTATAGCCCAGAACACAATCCTGCAATGTTGTCAACACTGTCTGCTGCTGCAAGCCCACCGCCAACAAAAATGCAACGCCGCCACTGGCCAGAATGACATGCACAATGCGCATATGAAACCAGGGCAGCAGTAACAACAGCACCGCCGGAAGAACCACCGGCCAGCCCATATAAAAGCCGTCCTCTAAGGCATACAAAACATTGTCATCAATATTGCGAATGGGATGCTGCCAGGACAGCACAGCAAAAATACCTGTGGTGAGAAGAAAGGGCACAATTCCATCCCGAAAGGCTCTTTTTAAAAATTTTTCATGCTCGGCGCCAGTAACTGCTGAAATCAGCAAAGCCGCTGAAGATGTGGGCGAACAGCGCTCCCCCACATAAGCGCCGGATAATACAGCTCCTGCCGTCATCCATATATCTACATTGCCGCTGCGAGCCAGCGTAATCAGCATCACACCGACAGTGCCTGCTGTGCCAAAGCTGGAGCCCAGCGCATAGGACAAGCCCGCCGATAATAAAAAGGCGATTAGCAGAAACCAGTGGGGCGTAATCAACTGGATGCCGTAATATACAAAAAAAGCGATGGTGCCGCTGGCGCGCCATAATGCCGTTAAGCAGCCAATAAAAAATAGTACCTGACAAACGATGAAGCTTGTCTTACGGCTGCGATATACCATTTTAAACAAGGATTTGGCAGAAAAGCCCCGATGCAGCCCCACGCCAAAAAATGCCGCCAGTCCAAAAAGCAGCGCTGCACATAGTGGAATTCCGGCAGAAATACAACCTACAATCGCAGCGGCAAATATGCCAAAGGCCAACAGCAAATCCATTGAAACCACCTTCTTTCTCCGTATCCAGCTTTCAATAGAACAAAAATCTGCTCCTTCCTTATAAAGCAATGGATTGCTCTGACAAAACAACATGATAAAACAATACACGCTCAAAACCATACATTGTTTTATTTATCATACTGCAATCCTCTGGAGTATGCAATCCGCAGATTGGATTTTTTACACAACGCTATTACGCATCCTCATCACATACAAGCTGTACGCCATACTTAGACGTCACTTTTTTCTCATTTTCGCAGGATTCACTCTCCGGCAAATGAATTTCCAGTTGGTTTTCCTCTGCCTCCTCTTCATTGCAGACAATCTGAATACCATATTTGGAAGCCACCCCTCTGGTGTGTTCACATTCCTCCTGCTGTTGGTCATTTTCTATATAGCCGCTTAGGTCCAATCCTTTCATATCTGTTCTTCCCTCCTTTTCTGTCAAACGGCAGCACAAAGCTCCCTATAAAATATTTCGCAACATATTTGCCAGATAAAGCTCTACCCGCACTTCCATTTCAGAAAGGTCGCAATCCAGCAATTCACTGATTTTTTTAATCTTATACACAACGGTGTTGCGATGCACAAATAATTTATCGGCCGTTTCATTGATATTGCAGTTACAGTCTAAATAGGTGCTTAAAAAGTCCAAATAATCCGCCCTGTTATTTTTATCATACTGCTCCAATGTGCCTAAAATATTATCATAATAGTTCCGCTTGGCCTCGTTATCAGAAATGGCCAACAGCAACTGATAAACGCCCAGCTCATTATAACGCACCAGCATGTTTTTCCAGTCCATCTTTTCACTCAAATCCACTGTTTGTCTGGCCTGCAAATAGGTTTGAGACAGTTTCTCCAAACCGGGCAGATTGAGACTGACGCCAGTGAAAAACGTGTATTCCTTCATTCGTAGCTGGACAATGATTTTTAAAATGATTTCACCAATATCTTGGTCAATGTAATTGGAAAAGACCAATACAAAAATATCTTCCATCGTCAGCACAAAAGATTTATCGCCAGCAGAAAGCAACTGCTGTTCAATTGATTTTATAATCCACTGCACTTCGGAAGCAGCCAGCGTATTCATCTGGTCGATTTTTATAATAGCGGTTGTATAGGGTTCCTTTTTCCGAAATCCATACTGCAAGAAGGTGGGTGTGTATAATTCTGTTTTTTGTGGAAAGGATATGGCATTTTTCATCGCCGAAAACAACTGTTTATTGGCTTTTTCCGACTCTAAAATCTGCAGGCAAAATAGCTTTATCACATTGGATATGTTTATGCCTTGTGGCGCTTTGATTAATGGAAACTCTTTTTCATTGCAAAATTGCACTACACTGCAAGGAATTCCCTGAAGATGATAACCCAACGAAACCACCAGACCACTACAGTGCATAGATATCAACTGTTCTATAAACTGCAGGAATACCAATTCCTCTTGCAGATGCCTACCGGAAGAAAAAATTAGCTCTTTCTCATTGATATGGTCCAACTCATACGCATCTTCTACAAAATGGAACCATTCAGTCATATTATCTAAGCCTTCTTCTCCGGCCACTGGTTTTAATTTATAGTCACTGACAATATCTAAAAACTTTTCTACTGTAATACCCATGGGGTCCGCCTCCTTCTTTTTATGAAATCACACTCGTCCAATCTTTTCTGGAAACAGGAAAATTCCTGAGCGGAATGCATTCTCAGGAATTTTCTGCTTACACTACAGCGATTTCGCTCTCTATTTATTCAAATATCGAATACCTTTCCCTGTTACAGCCCAAATCATAGCAAAAACAATGCACAAATAGCAAGGAATACACCAGATTGCATACTGACTAACCGTAACGCCCAGTAAATCCATATAGTAGATACCCGATGCACCCCATGGCACAAATGGAATTAACATCGTGCCGCAATCTTCCAGAGTACGGGACAAATTGACGCCGTGCAGACCCATATCTTTATACATATCGCTCATCAGGAATCCAATCATGATAATTGGCACAGAAGCAACCCCTGTTGCAAAGGTTAAGATTACGCCGCAGATAATAGTAACGCCAACCAGTTTCCAACGGCAATCTACCTTGCTGGCCAGGCTGCGTAAAATTACTTCCAAACAACCGATTTTGGCCACAATCCCTGCAAAGGCATAAGCACAAATAATGGTATTTACGATGGTCATCATTGAGGAAATTCCACCGCGAGTCAACAATTTTACTACATTTTCTGCTGCAATCGCGTCGGCGGCACTGGCTGCTGTCACCATGCTTACTTTGAAACCACCTACACAAGCCGATATGCCATTGGCAAAAGAGAACCCATGACAGCCCATGCCTAAAGCAATTGCCACTACAGAGGACAGCAACATAATCGGCACAGTGGGCATTCTCCGCATAGCGCCTACGATTACGATAATCGGTGGAAGCAACAGCAACAGATTAAAATTGTAAATAGCGGACAAATTGGCGGATAACTGTGCAATACTAACGGAATTTTCTGCACTGACAGTCAACCCTTGTCCCACGATAAACCAAACAACTAAACCAACCAAAGAAGCCGGAATGGTAGTCCAGAACATATGACGAATATGGTCAAACAAATCTACTTTACAAATCATAGGAGCTAAATTTGTGGTATCAGACAGGGGAGACATTTTATCCCCAAATACACCGCCAGCGATTACTGCGCCAGCCGCCATGCCTAGTGGAATACCCATTTCACCGGCAACACCCATCAGTGCAAGCCCTGCCGTTGCAATGGAGCCCCAGGCCGTACCGGTGGCTGTAGATACAATGGCAGTAATGGCCCATGCAGTAACTAGAAACATCTGAGGACTAATAAGCTTTAAGCCCAGATAAATCATGTAAGGAACCGTACCAGAATAAATCCAGGTACCAATTACAATCCCTACTGCAATCAGAATATAAATAACAGGTAAGCTAGCGGTGAAGTTTTCTGTTACACCCTGTTCCATTTCCTGATATGTATAGCCCAGGCGTAAACCGATAATTGCTGCATAAAACGCACATAATAACAATAATGGTTGAATATCCAGTTTAAAAATCCCTTTGCCAACCCCGATAATCAAAGCCATAACAATAAAGCACGAAACTGCCTCAAACAGTGATGGTTTTCTTTTTTCTTTTTCCATATAACCAATCTCCAATCCTTCTATCTCATAAAGGGGGAAGAAAAGCCTGAAATCTGAAAATAAACAATCTGTCTCTTTACTAAGAAGCCAGGCTTTTCTTTTACAGAAACGTGTTGATTTTTACTTTAATTTGTACCCGTATTGCCCAACGATTATACTGCCTTCACCATCTGTTCCAGCGACATCCCGCCAAAGCCCAGTTTGTCCAAAGTCAGACCGGTTTTGTAGAAATCTTCCTGTAATAAAGAGCAGCCCAGTACAATTACGGCATCAATATTCGGCGTCGGCACGTTGGCAACCTTGCCTAAGTTAGACCATAATACTAAACCGTTAGAAATATCTTCTGTGAAATAACGACCAGTTACGCTTGTTGGACCTTTAATTTTGGTGAATACTTCACTGGTATTGAATAATGTCTGCAAATCTTCTTTATCATTGGAGAAATAGCCTCTGCGGTACCGGCTTTGTACGGCATCTTCTAAATCAAAGCCAAAAGCTTTCCCTACTTCCATCCGTTCGTGTTCAATGGCATGCAGCACATTAACCGTATGTTTGGTAATCCCTTCCCGATACAGCCAGAATTCGCCATTGGAATAGTCGATACGGCCAGCGTTCAACATGCACGGACCAGGATGTACTTCTGGATTTCCATTTTCCAGCGTGGTGTGCCATACGTTATCGGCAGGAACCAAGCATTTATAGATTTGTTTGCAAACATCCAGCAATTCGGCAGTATCTTCTTTTGGATAAGCTGCAAAGAATAATTTCTTCACACGCAGAGTCAATTCTACGCGAGCTTCATCGGCAAATCCTCTCGTACCATAGGACAAGGAATTTACTTCGCACAGCTTGAATTTTTTATCGATGCCCATATCTTTCGCTTTATTGGCAAAGCGCACACACCCCATGGCAGCCGCGCCGTTGAAAAAAATCACCTGATCTTCATTGACAACTGGAGCTAAAACCTCCGCAAAGGCTTCAATCGCAAATCCAGGAATGGTCAGCATTACAATCTGCGCATCTTTTACAGCCGCCTGAATATCCGTTGTGATTAAATCTAACGGCAAAAATACTTCTTTCATTGGAACTTCATTGGGCTCCTGCAACAGAATGCCGCCTTTTTCCTGCATCACAGTCAGATTTCTTCCGAACTGTGGTAATTCATATAAACTAATTTCAAAACCCTGTTCTTTTAAGTCGGCTGCGGCTGTCATGCCACCATTGCCGGCACCTAAAATTGCTACTTTTTTAACCATCATAACACAGTCCTCCCAAGACATGCTTTGCACATTACATAATGCAAAAGAACGTATAAAAATACGCTTAGTTTTGGCCAAAACTAGCTTTACAGGGAATAAAATTGTTTTAATATTTAAAAACAGTTATATTTAACTTTCCCTTGTCTTTATCATAACCGTTTTTACAAATCTGCGATAGTGGTAAAACAGACAAAGATTATTGGCAATTTATACAAAAGATGCAATGCCACGGCACAAATTTTATTTATAAATTTACATCCAATTGTTCTGCATACAAAAGACAAATGTCCCTTATTTGCGGATTTTTACAGAAAAATCCCTTCACCGTTTCTTTTGAATTATGTATATATTTTCTCAAATTTATGTATGTTTATTCATTTTTCTTTATTTTATGCATTCAAACGCTGTAAACCCTGTCGTTGGACACAAAATAGGACCACATCCACTTTCCAGCAAAACAAAAAGAGCTGTTTGCCAAAAATGCATCTCCTGCATTTCTCACAAACAGCTCTTTTCCTTCTGTTAAAAATATTATGTTATTAAGCTTCCTCGTCACACACAACTGTGTAACCCACTTTAGAAGCAACTTTTTTTACATTTTCACAATGTTCGCTTGCTGGTAAAATCAGATCCGCTTCTTCGCGTTCCTGTTCTTTTTCATCGCAAACAACAGTGTAGCCATATTTGGAAGCAACCTTTTTCACATTTTCACAAGTTTCTTTGTCTAATCCCATACCATTCATAATTTTTTACCTCCTTCAAAAATAACTACCACTTCATTCCTACAATTATCATTATAGCACAAGAATAAGAGAATCTACATAGGAAATTGCCTATAGCCTCATTCAATAAATTTATGTAACTCCTCATTTTTAAAAAAATTTCACTGAAAAAATTTATTTTTCTGCTTGACTTCACTTGTCAACCATGATAGAATATTCCTTGCTGAAAGCGCATGGAGAGATGTCCGAGTGGTCGAAGGAGCACGCCTGGAAAGCGTGTATACGGGCAACTGTATCAAGGGTTCAAATCCCTTTCTCTCCGCCAGAGAAAAGCCCCGAGAATATTCATTTCTCGGGGCTTTTTATTTTCCTTCCTTGACTTTACTTTTTATATCGCTCTGGAAGAAAAACGGACGTTTGCTGCCGTTTGACAATCAGGTTTATTTTCCAGTTCACATAAAATAAATATACCACAAGCAACAAAGGAACTGCCCACTAGACAGTTCCTTTGTTCTTTATTATTCTTCATTGACAACTATTTTACCCGATATTTAAAGCGCCCGCTATAGCGCGTTTTTTCTATCAGTCCTAAGCTGACAAACCGCACAAGGAATTTCGATACCGTAGTATTAGAAATATGTTTAAAATCCGAGCATAACTGTGTTTCAGTAAATTCATCACAGCCATAGGCGGACAAAATAAAATCCCACAATGCTTTTTGCCGCACTGTGACCAAGCCTTCGTCCTGCGCCCTTTTACAAGCCTCTATGGTATTTTTCGGCACAGGCAGCGGCATTTCGGCTTTGCGATAAACATGCTCTGCATAATAGCGCAAAAAGGGCGTTACATCAACAACGCCGCTTTCAGCTTTATTTTTATACATCAACTGCTTAGTCTGCTCATAAAGGGAACGGCTTTGGACAATACATTTTGTAAACGATATGAATAGCGTTGATGGATACCCCTGTTGCACCAAATATAAAAAGGACACCAATCGCGCCATGGTTTCATTGCCAGTAACATAGGGCTGCAAATACAATATATAATAGTGAATCATCGCTGCTTTTGTCAAATCGTCCAAATTGTCAGCGGTATTCATAAATTCCACCAAATCAGCCATGCACTGCGGCAGCTTTTCATAGGAAACACCTTGCATCTGAGTATCTCCTTCTGCTTGCCCAATATTTTTATGCCGATAATATTGTTTGGGCAACAATTGCTCCTCAGCTGCTGCAAAAGGCTGCACCACCATCTGATAAATCACATTGATTCGTTTTTCCGTAATTTTATTTTTAGGCTCGCCAATAAATTCCATGCCTTTTTTCAAGGCCTTCATCCGCTTATCCATGGCACTGGTCACCCGCATACCACGCACCATCATGCGCGCATGTTCTGGATTGAACTCCAAATCCTCCAAAGTCAAAAGCGCACAGATTTCTTCTTCTATCGCTCTGGCACTATAGATTTGACCGCTTCTTTGCGGTGTCAGCAGCAATCTAAGCATGTCAGCCGGCATACGAACGTAATCCGAATACATCAACGCTTGGCCCAATTCATCACGCAAAGGTAAAGCTCGATATATGGTGCTATACAATATCCGCATAAATTCTGCCCCATCTGCCTCTGGGTATTTTTCTTTTAACCGCTCCACATCAACTACATCAGAATCTACAAACATTCGCGCAAACAACGCCGCGTCCATGCTATCACCTCTTCGTCCTATATATCCAACTGCTTTTATCAGTTTAACAGATTCATCCAGGCTTCGCAAGAATTTCATGACAATTGTCGCAATCAATTTAACAGCAATTAAGGTAAATAAATTTGATACACCAATGCACAATTACATCAAATATCTATCACATCGCTGGTAAATCGCACATCAATCTGGCTCATGTAGCGCAAGGCAATCTGGTAGCACTGATTGACGTGATTGCGCCCTAGATAGCGCATGGCGGCAAAGCTGATGCCCGCCGACACTGCTTGTCCCATCAACGGCACAAAACGGCTAACCTGACGGGCGGCAATCCGGCTGCTTACTTTTTTCAGCAAACTGCGTACCACTGTAGCCGAAACTGTCTTTCCAGCCAATTCATTACCTACGGAAGATATAATCACCAGCAGCACCTTTTTGCGTTCCAAATCTAATTGACCAATTTGTTCTTCCGACAAGCCAAACCGCTTATTGATTTCTGTTAGTAACTCAACCATGATGGTAATATCGGCCGAAATATCTACGCCAGGCAACGGAACGGCAGCGGCTGCGCCTGACAACAGAGCCCGTTTATTGACTAACTGCATACACTCCTGCTTCACTTGCTCCAATTCTTCCATATTTTTAGGAAAATACACTGCCATCCCTCCTCCTAACTACAACAAGCAATGCTCTATCGGCTTTCGATTTTTCTTATACTATACATCAGCCGTTCTGCATACGCAAGCAGAATCTTTTTGCCAATGGAACCGCACTGCCCCGCTGTTGCATAAACTGATACAGTCACATTTCAAAAAATTGCAAATGTTTCACGTGAAACATTTTTCTGCGCATTCAAAATAAAAACGCTCACAATTTTATAGCTATTTCCCAGAAAGGAGGGCATTTATGTTCAAAATCGGTATGATTGGCCCCGATTTTTTATTGCAGCGCGATGCAGAAATTTTTCGACAACTCCAAATCAAGCATATGACAATCAAGCACGAAAAACAACTGGCACAAATTGACGGCCTGCTGATTACTGGTTGGGAAAGTGCCGATTATCAAAAGAAACTGCAACAGCTACAGCCCGCCATACAAAAACGGGCCAGACAAATTTGTCTGTTAGGGATTGCCGCTGGGGCTGTTCCCTTGGGGCAAAAAAATTTCCTTTCTGTTATGGACTGTTCTGTCTCTCTGCGGCCTTCCCGCAGCTTAACAACCGCCATACTGGAAATGCCCGGCTTTATCACAGACCGTTTTACGGCAACTTTTTTGCCAGATGTTCGCTTCCATCACTTAGCGCCCAACTTGGGCATACTTTGTCAGGATAAACAATATGGGCCTGTTGTGATACGGCAGGGTAATTATCTGGCCTGCAGCTACGTTGCCGAATTTACGCCGCAGCCTCATATCTACAACTATTGGCTGGAAATGGTGGCAGCTTTGAAAAATAGTCGGGAATTTTGACAGAAAAATGCAGCAGGAAGCTTGACATTACCGCCTTTTTGCCGTTAAATTATAGATAAGTGAATTTAAAAAGGAGAGTCGCAATTATGTTAGATATTAAGTTCGTCCGTTCCAATCCCGATGCCGTTGTGGCCGGCATGAAAAAAAGAGGAATGGATTTGGATTTAGCACCATTTTTGGCTTTAGACGAAAAACGCAGAGCGCTGTTAACCGAAGTAGAACAGTTAAAAAATACGAGAAACACCGTTTCCAAAGAAATCGGCAAACTGAAAAAAGCTGGTGAAAATGCCGACGAACTGGTTGCTCAAATGAGCAAAGTAGGCGAAGATATTAAAGCACTGGATCAACAGGTAGCCGAAGTAGATGTCAAAATGGAAGAAATCATTTTGAGCATTCCCAATATTCCCCATGAATCTCTGCCAGAAGGCGGCGAAGAAAATTATCGGGTAGAACGCACCTGGGGCGAACCGGCAAAATTTGATTATGAACCGTTGGCCCACTGGGATATCGGCACCAATTTAGGCATTTTGGATTTTGAACGGGCTGCCAAAGTAACCGGCGCGCGCTTCACTTTTTACAGAGGCCTGGGCGCTCGTCTGGAACGGGCCGTTATCAGCTTTTTCTTAGACCTGCACACACAAAAGCATGGCTACGAAGAACTGATGCCGCCTTATATGGCTAACAAAGCCAGCATGATTGGCACTGGTCAACTGCCTAAATTTGCAGAAGACATGTTCAAACTGGAGGGATTGGATTACTATCTCATTCCAACTGCCGAAGTGCCAGTAACCAACTATTATCGCGATGAAATTTTAAATGTGAAAGATTTGCCTATTAAGCATTGCGCTTTCAGCCCATGCTTCCGTGCTGAAGCTGGCTCCGCTGGCCGTGACACCCGCGGCATTATCCGTCAGCACCAATTCCATAAGGTTGAGATGGTAAAATTCGCCCATCCAGACCATTCCTTTGAAGAATTAGAAT
Source organism: uncultured Peptococcaceae bacterium (assembly GCA_902462325.1). Lineage (GTDB taxonomy): Bacteria > Bacillota > Peptococcia > Peptococcales > Peptococcaceae > UBA7185. Next base: position 15,463 of record CABQBF010000008.1, on the reverse strand, counting down.
CGCTGACGCATGACGCAGAAGAAGCATTGCAAGCCTTAAAGCTGCCGTATCGTGTTATCACACTGCCTACCGGCGATATTGGCTTCTCCTCCTGCAAAACCTACGACATCGAAGTATGGCTACCTAGCTACAACGCTTACAAGGAAATCTCCTCCTGCAGCAACTTTGTAGATTTCCAGGCCAGACGGGCTAACATCCGCTTCCGTGATGAAGACGGCAAGGTACGTTTTGTCCATACTTTAAACGGTTCCGGCTTAGCAGTGGGCCGCACAGTGGCCGCTATTTTGGAAAACTATCAGCAACCAGACGGCAGCGTGGTAGTACCAGAAGTACTGCGTCCATACATGGGCGGTTTAGAAGTTATTCAGAAATAGCTATTTTTGCGGCATATGTTATTCATATGTCGCTATTTTTTTGATTTATTCGCAACAATTCATCAAAAGCGGTTGTCGTGCTACCGACAAATAAGGTATAATGAGAATAATCTTTTAAGTTTATAATAAAAGGAATGGGATTTACATGCGAATGGAGCATCTAAAATATTTTTGCGAAGTTGCACATACCAAATCTATCAACGAAGCAGCACGAAATCTATTTATGACACAGCCTGCTTTAACCGCTGCGCTAAACGGGCTAGAAAAAGAATTGGGTTTCCAGTTATTAATTCGTTCTCATAGTGGTGTTGTATTAACCCCAAATGGAGAACGATTACTGGCTGACTGTGAACGAATCTTTTCTATTACAGCACAGTGGAAACTATTGGCAGAAAAAGAAAAGCATATTCACAACACGATTCATATTGTAGCCAATCCTGCCGCTTATCACTCTATTATCACACCGCTTGTTTTGGAATTAGACCATTGCTATAAAGGATTAAACGTTTTTACCTATGAAGTTAAAAATCAAGCAATTCCAGCTTATCTAGAAAATACCGATTACTCCATAGGTTTGATTTCTATATTGCCCAAAGATGAAGAATCTTTCCGGCAGCAAGTAAAAGAAAAGCAATGGAAATTGGATTTACTATTAGAAGATCATTGTCAAGTATTAGTAAGCACCAAAAATCCATTGGCTGCAGAAAAATATCTGACCTTATCGGATTTATCTTCCTTGAACCTCGCAATGTATCCTGAAAAAGATGACCCAATTGCTGCGCCACTATTCAAACAGTATTTTCAATACGGGACACTATTTCATTTAAGTAATTTGGAAAATATTCTGCAAATTGTTGCCGAAAACAGAGCTGTAGCCACCATGCCTGGACATATGCTTTCCAAAAACTCTTATGTGCTTAATGGAAAAATCAAACTGATGGACATTATGGATTATCCACAACCACTAAATTATTATCTGCTATATCGAAAGAAAAATTTGAAATCCGATTGCTATAAAGACGTAATCCGTTTAACAAAGCAGATTTTTCTGCAAGAATTACAGATAAACTAACCAAATAGAAAAATGCAGGAAGTACTTTTATAAATTAACTCCCTGCATTTTTATGTGTTATTCTCTTTTTATTGCTGTCTAATTCAATAGCTGATCTACTTTTGCAATAGCACTACAATCTTCATTATCAAAAAGCGCAGCCACTTGATATAATTGATATGCATATTGCGAAATAGGCATGTCCACACCTTCTGCCATATCCAGTGCTAAGCCCATATCTTTGCGCAAAAGTTTTAACGTAAAAGTGCTACTATAATCTTGCTGTACCATTTTGGGAAAGTTTCTTGTAAATTGCGTAGATCCGCCAGCGCTTTCCTGTGCCACAGTAAAAAACTGTTCCATATCAATTCCTCTAGCTTTTACAAGCCGATAAATCTCACCCACTACAGCTAAATTCACAGCTCCCATTAAATTTGTTGTCGCTTTTACAAATTTTCCGTTTCCAATCGTCCCAAGATTATAAAATTTCTTGCTAATAGTATCCAATATAGGTTTTACCTTTGCAACAGCCTCTGCTTCGCCAGCCCCCAAAATAGTCAGCGTACCTGTTTCGGCACCTATTTTGGCGCCAGTAACAGGTGCATCAATAACCCTGACAGACTTATCTAGATAATAGTCCTGTAGCTTAATCACCATAGCTGAAGAACAAGATGTCATTTCAATGATAATGGCACCTTCCTTGACGAATTGATGCATTTCTTTATTTAAATAGATATCTCGTACTGCAGCATCATCAGTCACAATACTCATAATAACATCAGCATTCTTCACAGCTTGTTCCACTGTATCGGCAATATATGCGCCATATTTTTCAATTTCATCTGGGCCTGTTCTATTACCATTATAGACAATTGTTGATACGGCATAACCAGCTTTCAGTAAATTTTTTACAATTGGAACGCCCATTGTCCCCAACCCGAAAAATGCAATTCGTTGCATCATTTTGCCCCCTTGTCATAATTGAACATGTTTATAGAAGATTTAATAGTTTCGCTGCATTTTTCCACATAATATTTTCTCGTACATTTTCATCCAATGACAAATTTTGATATAAAGCAATCTCGTCTTGATAATGAAAGAAAGGATGGGCACTGGCAAAGAGAATTTTATCTTGTAAAGGACCATTGGCAGCCTCCAAATATGCATCACTCAATGGTTGCGTTTCACATTCTGACAATTCTAGATATACGTTAGAGTTCCGAATTGCCAGACCAATTGCCTCCCCAACCCAGGGATAACCACCATGACTTAAAATAATTTTAAGCATAGGGAAATCTCTTGCAACTGCATCAATATAAATGGGCGCTGAGGAATCCATTGTAACACCTGGTGAAGATGGACTTAATCCAGTTGTAATAATGATTGGAATATTTAATTCACAGCATTTTGCATAAATAGGGTAATAACGCTCATGGTTACTGCAAATTCGCGCATACATAGGATCAATAGCCGCTCCACAAAAACCATTATTTTTTACTAACGTTTCCAGTTGGTAAACCGCCTCCATACCCTTATGAGGATCCACACCGGCAAAGCCTATAAATAAATCTGGATACTTCTTTAAAAAAGGAATTATTTCTTCATGATTTGGTTTAAACTGATATGTTGTTTCAGCATCGCGCCCCACAATAACAGCACGCATAAAATCAGCTGCATATAGTTCATCTGCAATCTCATCCATATTCTTAGCTGATTTTACAAAAGCATCCAAATCGCGGCCACTTTCCAACAATCCTTTACGAAAAATAGGACTGCTGCTTAAGGCTTCTAGTGTCTCGCTTGTATGTGGACGGAATCTAAAATCTATAATTGGCATTATATTTTCTCCTCATTAAATCGTTGTTTGTTGTGTTCTTGCAATAATGTCATCTTGTAAATCTGATGACAATTCTACAAAATAAGCACTGTAACCAGCCACACGAACAATTAAGCTTTTATAATCTTCTGGTTGTTCTTTTGCTGCTACCAACGTTTCGCGATTGATAACATTGAACTGAATAAACCACAATTTCAAGTCACACCACGCACGAATAAATGCAATCAGTTTTTCTATCCCTTCTTCTCCTTCAATGCTAGAAGGCGTAAATTTAATATTAATCAATCGAGAGCCTCTTTCCCGATATTCAAAAAGCTTAGAAGTTGCATTTGACAGCAATACTGCTGTAGGACCATTCGTATCACTGCCATGGGATGCAGAAGCGCCATCAGATAATGGAAAACCTGCAATTCGTCCGTTTGGAGTTGCCCCTGTGCTCTTTCCTAAAGATACATGTCCTGTAACAGGTACCATGCGCGGATCCAAATGTACACCTAATTCGGGAGAATGTTGTTTGGCAAATTCCAAATACACGCGCGTAATCTCCTTGGCAATGTTATCTACATAAGGGTCGTTATTGCCATACTTAGGGGCATTAAGCATCTGTTGACGAATAACTTCTTTTCCTTCAAAATTATTTCGCAACGCATCAATCACTTCAGACATTGTTAATACTTTATCTTCAAATACAAGTTTTTTCACAGCTGCTAAAGAATCTGCAGCTGTTGCATAGCCAATTACGTCAATAAAACCGATGTCTATACCGCCTGGAATATGATTTTGATGTAAATCTATGCAAGCCTCCATGCAGAGGTCATGCAGCACAGAATTTAAGGGGCAGGCAAAATGCAACGGCCGCAGTTTCATAATGTTATATTCCTGCACAAAAGCATGTTTCAGTAAATTAGTCAACTGTGCTTTATAAGCATTCCAGAATTCCTCCCAGCTACTAAATGTGCATGGATCCCCTGTTTTTAAACCAATCTGCTCATCACCAGTCATAAAGGTTTTACCATTATAAAGTGCCATCTCCACACAAGAAACCAAATTAAGATATGGATGACCACAGGTAAAGGTATCCCGATTTGGCATACGTACTTCCGCACAACCAGAAGCAGAGTAATCGAGCGCATCAGCCAAAGGAGCTCCTTGTCCAACCAAGTTCAACACAATTTCTTCATCGTTAAATAATTTAGGATAGCCGGCGCCATCTTTAATTGTCAACGCTACTTCACGCAAAAAACGCTGTGGAGATCTGACATGAATACGTGCCGCTAAGTCTGGATAATTCAATGGTAATTCTCGTTTGGAACGCAAAAATAAGTAGCTTAATTCATTAGTAGCATCACTGCCATCTCTAGTTTGCCCGCCGATGGTAACGGCTTCCCAGTGAGCCCAACCTTCCTGCTGACTAGCACCATTAGGACTAAAACATAAATCTGTGAACTGGGCCATCATGACCCATAAACATTCTAGCGTTTCCATAGCCTGTTGATCAGTTAGAAGCCCAGCTTCCTTATCAGCTTTGTAATAGGGATAGAGGTACTGGTCCATGCGACCATTGGATACAATAGCGCCTGTTTTTTGCTCTAATCGTGAAAACATTTGCACAAACCATTGACATTGCACTGCTTCGCGGAAATTTCTGGCTGGGTTTTCCGGCACCCAATAGCACCGTTCTGCAATCTCCAAAAGCTCCCTCTTTCTAATTGGATCTTTCTCTGTCTGAGCAAGCTCTGCAGCCTTATCTCCATGTCGTCTGGCCCACAATACAATAGCATCGCATACCAAAATCATAGCCTCTAAAAAAGGCTTCTTTTCCATGGTATCTTTCACATTGAATGGATCTAATGCCTCCAGTTTGCTCTGCGCTTCTTCTTTCAGTGACTTAAAGCCTCTTTTCAAAGCTTTTTCATAGTCTGGCACCCAGTTAATCGAGGAGCGATAGGTCGTCAATTCATCTAAAATATGTCTGGATTTCACCGGATCCTTTGGATCATACGTTAAACGTAACGTTTCTTCCGGTAACGCCTTGACGAGATCTTCCCAAAAGGATTTATCTTTCCAATATGGACAAATTTCTTCTAAAATGATACGCCCATCTTCTTCCGAAATGCTAAAGGACGATTCTTTACGATTTGCTACATCTTTAATCGTAATATCCATAATATTCCCATCAAGTTCTGGATAAACTAAACCATATCTACCAGACTTGCCGCCACGACCAACAATCAACGTATCATCATCAACATAAATTGTAATATTTTCTGCAATATATTTTAAGGCTTTAGCCCAACGCAATACCAGCATTTCCCCTTCTGTCTGTTTCATGGACTGAGTAAAGTAAAACCCTCGTTCTACATCAATAGCTGGTTTTGTACCATTATAGCGATCAATAATACGATAGATACGCTCTCTGCCTTTTCTACTGTCCTGTTTTCCTTCTTGTAAGTTTTTTAAATATTCTTCTTGTGGTGTATAAACACAACAACCCATAACGAAATCCCCCTATTTTTTAAATAATATGCACAAATTCATAGTACGGAACCATGATGAACATAATCCACAAAAACGTTAAAAGCATTTTGATGACAAATACCTTTACAAATAAACTCAATTTTGTATTGCCAAAGCCCTGATACATCCCTGCCACCAATACCGCTTCATAAGGCAAGAATAAATTATACGCGCCCGCATTCATAGTAAATAATGTTGGAAACGCTGTTGACATTCCCATATCCAAAGCAATTTGCGTCAATGGAACACTAAATGCTGTCATCATAGCCATCGGCGTCATAACCAAATTAAACATAACGGTAAACCAATATACAAAGCCTAAATAAAATGCATTTGTACGTCCTTCTAATAAAGGCACCACGATATCTGAAATCAGTTGCGGAATGCCAATATAAGTCGCTACACTACCAATGCTTAAACAACCTGCAACAAAAACCATCATTGGAAAATTGACCGTCATTAAATCTTCTCTGGTTGCTACATTAAAGATGGGCAAATACAATAATAATGGCGCTAACACAAAACCATAAACCATTTCTAGTCCATGCCACCGATAAGTGAACAGATAAATCATAAAAAGAATTAAAACAACTAGTGTTTTTTTCTCATTTGGGGTTAGAGCACCCAATTCAGACTGACGCTGAATAAAATAGGTTTTTCCGTCAATTACTTTCTCTGGTTTACAAATTTTTATAATAATAACCGCCATGACAAATGGAAATACAATCCACGGAACGTTATAAGTAAAGTAAGTTAAATAATCCATATCTAATGGTGTCACTGCACTGGCAATCCCAATCAGCACACCCATGTCCGGCGGGCAATAAATAAAACGCCACGCATCGATAAAGCCAATTACTGCTGCCAACATGATTCCTGAAGAAGCTTTAGATATTCCTAAGTCCAATGCTTTACAAATCCCATAGGCAATTGCAGCAATTGCCAAGCCTGTAAATACACCTGGTATAAATAAATTGATTATAATCCCCAAAATAATCATACCAAAAATAATACCTTTATACGTCCCACCAGTTATAATCATACATTTGCAAGCAATGCGTTCAATTAATTTCGTTTTATTCTGCACAATATTCAATAATAGCAAACATCCATATACGGTCCATGGAACTGTATTGGCAAAAGATGAAAAGACTGTCGCAAATGGCGCTATACCTAGTAGACAATAGCCTGCCATCATAAACAAGCATCCAATAGCAGAATCAAATGGCCCTGTCACCATACACATAATACCGAACAATGTAACTACAAAAAATATTTTTACCTCTAGCGTAAAACTCTCCCCTGTAGGAATTAAGGCTACTAATAACGGTATGCCAATGATACCAAGCCATGTTAATAGCGTTTTTTTATCCACATCTGCTTTTGACATATTAACTTCCTCCATATCAAATTTATTTTCATAAATGAAATTTTCTGCTGCAGCTTTCATATTTTCATAATATCTATAAATAATTTTTTTGTCCAACTCACAATTTCTATATAAAATCCAGCATATAAAGAAAATCTATATCCTTATAGTCGCTTTAAGCAATACCTCTACCTTAACAAAATGTAAATATAACTCTTTTCCTCGAAATATACTCTTGCCTTTCCTTTTATCAACAGACACTTCCAAATAAAAAATCTTAGTTTCTTTTATTTTTCACATAAATCCCACAAAAGGCTTTACAAAAGGATTTTTTTCGCCCATTGACCTTATCTATGGCCCCATATAAAGACCTTCTTATTCCGCAAACCAAATTTTTGTTGTATTCTAAATCCAGATAGAAAACGTTTATATAATCTATGGATTTTATAAAATATCCTGTATTTACTTCATGAATTATAAGTTTTAGAACCTGCCACGGTTTCCCTTGCGGTTCGTTCTATTTCGTAATTATCTTTAATATGTTGTACAGAATATTTTTCATAAAGTTTCTGCCGGTTATCAAACGTTGTTCGGGAAATTATGATACATTTTAAAGGAGTGTTGAGTATGTCTCAAGACAAAGCGGTTGAATGTAATCCAAACAAGAAGAAAAAGGATTACATGTACTATGTTCACACCCTAATTGCATTTGCAATCACCGCAATCTTCTGGATCATTCCCCCGATTGAGCCAATCACGGCATTAGGGATGCGGTGCGTAGGGACATTTATTGGTATGATTTATTTGTGGACCATGGTCGACACCATGTGGCCAAGTATCTGGGGTTTGTTCATGTTTGGTATGGCAGGTTATGCCGGAGAAGGCTATGCAGGCATGAAAGCCGTATGGTTAAACGCTGTAGGTGCTGACACTGTGCTGTTAACCTTGTTCTCAATGGTTTTATTCGGCGCTGTATCTGAAGTTGGCGATACTGAATATATTGCCAAATGGTTCCTGACCAAAAGGATCTTTGCCGGCCGTCCTTATGTATTTCTAGCAGTTTTCTATGCGTGCTGCTTTGTACTGTCCGCTTTGGTTAGCCCAATCACCGAATTGATTATTCTATGGCCGATTGCATTGGGCTTGATGGAAACCTTAAAAATTGAACGCTGCGACCAAATTTGGCCTTACTTCTTTGTAGGGATGTTCTTAGTATCTACATTGGCACAGCCATTTTTCCCATTTATGGGCGCACAGTTAGTTCCAATCAGTGCATTTGCTGCTATGACAGAATCCATGGGCAATCCTATGCAGGTTCCAATGCTTTCTTATATGTTGTTAGACTTAATTATGACAACCTTAGTTATGGCCGTTTATCTGCTAGCTTTAAAATTTGTTCTGCGTGTAGACGTCAGCAAACTGAAAGCTGTTAACCCATCTCAAATTGAAGTGCAAATACAACTGCCTCCAATGAATTTCCAGCAGAGAGCATACTTGTACATGATTCCGTTATATCTGATTATGCTGTTGCTGCCAAACTTTGTAAAAGGCAACCCTGTATCTGATTTATTAACCACCATGGGAACTTTAGGCGTAACGGTATTCTGGACTTTAATCTTTGTTATTGTAAAATGGAACGGCAAACCGCTGCTGGATTTTAAAGAAGTAGCTTACAAACAAATGAACTGGGGTATTTTCTTCATGATTGCTGCCGCTGTATATGGTGCAAACTCATTAGCCAACAGCGAAACAGGGGTTGTAAACTTCTTGGTTCAGGCACTGCAGCCAATTTTAGGCGGTAGACCGGAATGGTTATTTGTATTGCTGATGTTCACCGTTGCGCTAATTATCACCAACTTTGCTAACAATGCTGCAATGGCTGTTACATTGTTGCCAGTCGCTTTGGCATTCTGCCAGCAGATGAATATCGACCCAATCCCTGTTGCTATGGGTATCGTTTTAATGGTATTTGTAGCTATGTTGACGCCATCTGCTTCCCCACATGGTAGTATGATGCATGGTCGCAAAGATATTTACAGCACCAGCGAAATTTTTAAAATTGGTTTTCCAATGTGCGTTGTAACATTATTATTGTACAGTTTTATTGGTTATCCATTATGTAAATTATTATTGGCTGTAATTGGTGCATAAAATTGTACCATTTGATAATTTGAATCCATCTATACTAAAAGAGGATGTCCGAAAAAGGGCATCCTCTTTTGCTGCAATTCATCAATCTTTTGACTTGACTTAAAACGATAGTTCCACTGCTTTTTCGTAAATCGCCATGGTAACTCCATCCAATTTCTGTTTGGACACAATTCTCCGTCCGCCGTTGCTGGCCAGCGCCGCGCTTCGCTCACAGACATTGTCTACACCAGCGATTTGCTGCACAAAAGCAGACGGCGTAAAAGCGCCTGAAACGTGCTGTAATTGCTCCGCTGTATAAAAGAATATCGGCAGCTTTTTCTGCGCTGTCCAGGCCAATAAACCAGCCTCCTGCTGCTTCAAGTCAATGGAGGCCGCTGCACCGATGCGTTTTTCTTTGATCGGATATTGCTCCAACATTTGCCGAAAGGCTTGCTCCAATTGTTCTGCCGTGATACCTTTGCGGCAGCCTATACCTAGCACCAAATTGCGGGGCCGCAAATGCAGTGTATGTAAAAAAGGCTGCTTTGTTTCCGCCGACACACAAATCCCCCATTGGCAATCTCCATTTTGCTTCAAGCCGGCAGGCAGAGTTCCTTTCCAACGATAATCGCTGAAAAAGCCGACCAATTCACCCTGCAATAAACGGGACGAGATTTCTTTCACCAGTTGTTTTTCCTCCATATATAACTGCTGCGTCTTAGCCCAACTATCCACCGCAAATACTCCATGCACATCGGTGGCAGTGGTAATTACCGGCACAGCATCTAGCGCATCGGCAATTTCAGCGGTAAACCCATTGGCGCCGCCCATATGACCAGATAACAGTGAAATAGCAAACTTGCCGCCTTCATCACAAACCACCACTGCCGGATCCAAATATTTACCGCGCAATAATGGCCCAATCATCCGCACCGCAATCCCACAGGCACAAAAAAACACCAGGCAATCATATTGCGCAAACAACTGCCGCACCAATTGCGCTAAACTCCCATAACCATGCACGCCAGCCTCTGCAGCCTGACAATACCGCGCAGGCAAATAAACAGGGCAATCCTGCCAATTCTCTGCCTGCTTCAGCTTGGCAGCCATGGCGCCGCCTTGAGGACTGCAAGCGAGCAAGGCCGCATTAATTTTCTTCATAGCCATCACCGCCATTTTTCTGTTTCTGCTCTTTTACAGGCCGGTATGCGGTAGCAAAATCGGCCGCATATAAACGAGATAATTCATAGCGGCTATCCAAAAAAGAACCTACCAACAATAGCGCTGTTTTGCTGATGGCATTTGCTTGCGCTGTAGCTGCCAAAGTGCCCACTGTGCAGCGATAGATGGCCTCATCGGGCCAACTAGCTTTGTAAACGATAGCTGCCGGTGTATCGGCAGCATAGCCGCCAGCCAATAAGGCAGCCTGCACCTGTTGGGTAAGCCCTGCGCTCAAAAAAATGACCATGGTCGCCTGATGGGCTGCCAAAGCCGCCAGTTGTTCCCGCTCCGGCACCGCTGTGCGGCCTTCCATACGACACACAATCACCGACTGCGATACGCCGGGCAAAGTATATTCCCGCTTTAGCGCAGCGGCAGCGCCGCTCATGCTGCTGACACCAGGGCACACTTCATAGGCCATTCCCAAGTTGTCCAACGCATCTATCTGCTCTTGAATAGCGCCATACAAACTAGGATCCCCTGTATGCAGCCGCACCACCAACTTGTCAGCCGCCTCTGTCATCACCTGCAATATTTCATCCAGCGTCATTTCAGCGCTGTTATAAATCCGGCACTGCGGCTTACAAACCTCCAACAAAGCCGGATTTACCAACGAACCGGCATAAATGACCACATCAGCCTGCTCCAGCAATCGTTGCCCCCGCACGGTAATCAAATCGGGCGCACCGCAGCCTGCCCCCACAAAATAAATCAATCCAACCGCCTCCTGTACGTTATCCGCTTTTACCTCTTATTGTAGCAGTTCCTGGACAAAAAAGCAGCAAAATAATCTTTCTTATGATCAATTATCCATTCGTTCCATACATAAAACCTCTCATACAAAAAAAGAAAAGAAGCGCAACTCGGTGAAAATCCGCTTCTTTTCTCTTTCATTAAATTAAGCTTTGTAATGGTTTCAAGCTTACGATTACTTACCCCATTGTAACAAATTACTATGCCTAAAAATCTATAAGAATCCTCTATGCCGGACTTAAAAAATCTTATCAGAAAAAATGCTTTGCAAACAAGCCAACTTGAAAACAACCTCTTCCCAAAACATTACTCCATTGTCCGTTTGAATTCCTTATTGACAATATAAATACCGCTGCATGCCAATCCCAACGCCAACAAACTACGCAGATTAAAGATAGATTCATGCAGGAACATCACCGAAAAGGTCGTCCCAAAGATGGGAATCAGAAAATTATATACAGCAATCTTGCTGGCCGGATTATATTTCAGTAACATGGTCCACCCGGTAAAAGCTGCCGCCGACAAAAATGCCATATATGTCAGCAACAACAAGCCTTGCGCTGTTACAGCGCCAAACTGACCATGCCCCAAAAGGCCCAGCAAGATTAACACCAATCCGCCGCCGGTGAGCTGATAGCCGGTAATCACCACAGGATCTTGTCCTTGTGTCACCTGCCGGCTGATAATGGAACCCAAAGCGGAAGAAAGCGTAGAAAGCATGATGAAGCCTTCCCCCGTCCAAGCAAAGCCACCACCTAAGCCGCCGTCCTCTAAAGTAATCAACACGACACCGGCAAAGCCAATACAACAACCAAAAATTTTCTGTAAAGTCATCTTATCATCAGGGAACAAGAAATGTGCAAAAATTACCACAAAGAACGTGGCTAACGCATATAAAATGGAACCCTTTACACCAGTGGTATTAGCCAAACCCAGATAAAAGAAGATATACTGGCCGGTGGTTTGAACCAAACCCAACTGTGCAATGCCGCCCCAATGCCTGCGCTGCGGAATTACCAAACGCTTTTGCAGCACTACACTGACAGCCAATGTCATCAAACCTGCCAAAGTAAATCGCAATCCGGCAAATAACAGCTTCCCAAATCCATCGGCGGCATCTATTGCAAACAAAGCATAACCGATTTTTACCGCCGGATAAGCTGTGCCCCATAAAATTGTGCAAAGCAAGGCCAGTAAAATAATCACCGGCCCCCGCTGTAAAAAACTCTTCTCCACTTCTCACTGCGCCCCGCTTTCCACGCGCCAGATTTTAGCATGGGCCTCATAAACCTTTTGCGGAAACAAAGTATGATAAATTGCTTCCAACTCTTGTTGTAACTGTTTATCATCACAATCGGCCGCAAGCGGATAATAGTGCATCACATAAGGCACGCCGAACAGCACCGAACGTACTGTAGTTTGCCGCAGGCCATTCCGCTGATAAAAAGCCACCCGCCTAGTACGGATTTTTTCTTCCTCCGCTGAGTTGCTTTTGGTCGGGTCTTCTACTTCAGCCAGAATACCCTTCGCTCCTTGATATAACGTCATCATTTGTGCCAAACACTGACTGCCATAACCGTGACTGCGATACGAACTGCACACAGCAAAATAGTCCAAAAGTAAAATTTCACCCTGCGGCGCTTTTACAAAAAAGGTATATGCCATCAAAGCTCCGGTTTCATCGAACCACCCATAGGGCGCATACACACCACGCCGCATCAAATCGTGCAACACAGCCAGAGGTTTCACCTCTGCCGGAGGAAAATCCTGCTGCATGTGCGTATGAAAAATATCTGCTACCTGCTCCGGCGATAACAACTGATGAGTTAACATTCTCTTTTCTCCTGCTTTCTGCTGAAATTGGTATGTCTGCATACATAAAATATCTCCATCATGCTTTATATTCTATCCCAATCATTTTATTTTCCTCCTGCGCCTCCTGCAGCAACTGCAAAACCACTTCTCCATAACTGCCTAAGCTGCTAACCATACAACTACTGTTTTCTATCACAATCTGCAGAGGTTCATTCCAACTGTTCAGAACATCCCATAATGCATCCAAATTTTCTCCGTAATAGTCAGGCAAATGCAACTGTTGAGCAATGGCTGCATGAAGCTGTTGCCGGTTTGTCAATACCTCGCCGTTTAATCGTAATTCCATATTGTTCAATACTCCTTTTCCCGCATGCTAATATAGTTGCTCAAAACTCTTGTAATGGTCAGCAGTGTAAAAAATCAAACCGTCATTAGAATAAATAACCCGCTCACCATTGCGATAGCCCCCCTCATAATTGACATCACATTCATAATACTTCCGTCCGTCTTTCTCCGGCAGCAAACCTTCTCGGTTGCCGAACAAATCACCGCCGATACTCATATCCGGCGCCACCTCATCCAAATTGCCGGCCTGATTATCCCAACCCAGCTTTTTGGCTTCATTTTTGGTGATAAAATTATCTGGCAAATGCCCATAGACGTGCAGATAATCGGCCACCTCCTGAGACTCCGTATACCAGCCATCTTCAGCCAATGCGGCATCTGATGTTGGTTGGTCATAGTCAGAAGCAACGCTCGATGTACAAGCGGTACACAATACCCCTGCCAGCAGAAGCAACATAAATAACACGCGTAGATATGGATTGCGCCAAAATCGTTTCATATCGTCCTCTCCTCATCTTCTTATACTGTGTTCTTCATTATAGCCTTTCTGCCAGAAAGCGTCAAATCATGCTGCGCACCAAACAAAGTTGCTCCACATAAACTATTACTGGCTCACCATTTTATTCTCACAGGAGGAAATTATCATGAAGGAAAAATCATGCTACAAGCCATGTTGTCCGCCGCCCCATCAATCGGAGCGTGAACTAATGGCTTACGCACTGTATTATCAGACCAATTTGCTGTCCAACAGCGCGCCCTTTGACGGCGTCGCGCTACCGGAAGTTGCTGCCCAATCCAACGGAGATTTTTATTCCGATGGCAGCACCTTTCAAATTTTAAAGCCCGGTGTTTATCTAGTCACCTATGTGATCAATATTCCGGCTGCTGTAGCTGTAAACACCACCTTTGCCTTACAGGTAAACCGGCAAAATATGGCAAGTACTGTGCGTGCTGTAGCGAAAACAGCTACCGATACGCCCCATACTGTAACGGCACAGGCTATCTTAGAAACTGACGCGCCAATCGCTTTGCGGCTGTCCTCTTCCAGTCTGATTACCATCACTGGAGCGGCAACAGAAACCGTAGCTTCTTTGAGCATTACCCAGTTGGCAAAATGCTGACAGTTATCCCCAATTTGTGAAAACAGCACAAACGCGAAGAAAGCAAGGCTCCCACGAAACTGCACCTTGCTTTTTTCATTCATTCGTTTTTCAATTCATGTTATTTTCAAAAAAACTGCCGCAACGGACTACGGCAGTTAAAAGATTGCTATGCTAAAATAATTTCTTCCAATGCATCACAATAGCTGCTATACCTACCACTGTTAACGATACGGTACAAATCGCTACGGAGCCGGTGGCGCTGTTTTGCCACGGCAATGGCACATTCATGCCGAAAAAACTGAATATCATAGTAGGAATGGTCATGATAATGGTAATGGAAGTCAGCACTTTCATCACCGAGTTCAAATTGTTGGAAATCACAGAACTGTAGGCTTCCATGGTAACATCCAAAATGCTGCTGTACACATTCGCCATCTCGATGGCCTGCTTATTTTCGACAATGGCATCCTCCAAAAGCTCTTCATCCTCTGGATATTTTTTCACGCCCTCTAAACGCATCAACCGTTCCAATACAAGTTCATTGGCTCGCAGAGAATTGCTCAGATATACCAGAGATTTATCCAAGCTCAACAACTGAAACAATTCCTCATTACGGGTAGATTTGTGCAGTTCCTGTTCAATGCGTCCACTGGAACGCTCCAACATACGCAGATATTGCAGATAGTAAGTAGCGTTGCGGTACAACAGTTGAATGATGAACCGCGTTTTCTTATACGTGTAGAATTTTTTTATTTTTCCACTGCGGAAATCTTCCAGTAATGGCATCTCCCGCAAACAAATGGTGATAATATATTTTTGTTTTTTATCGCCTAAAATAATCGCCATTGGCACTGTGCCATAAGCGTCGCGCCCGTCTTCCTCTTCCCGATAAGGCACGTCAATAATAATCAAGGTATAATCATCGTCGGCATCGACACGGGCTCGTTC
>CABQBF010000007.1 GCA_902462325.1 uncultured Peptococcaceae bacterium | reverse complement strand
TAAAAACGCTGAAAACAAACTAAAACATAAGAGCAGCCATGATAGTTACTAATCTGTGCTATCATGGCTGCTCTTTCTGAGACTTTTTTTACAGCCCCTAGAACAAACCACCCATTTGACGGGTGGTTTTGATTATGGTCAAAATGAAGTGTGCAGACAACTTAAAAATTGTTCTACGGCAGCATTGTTGTGGCGTTTATGATAAAACACACCGAACGATAGCGGTGTAGTGTCCTCTAAGGAAATGGTGCAAAATTCCGGCGCTTGCAGGCAAAGGATAGACGGTAAAATGGTAAGACCCATGCCGGCAGCGACTAGACAATGGGAAATTTCAATACTGTTGCAGTAAAGAATTTGTTCAATGGGGTGAGTTTTCAGCAGTTTTTCCTGGAACAGCGCAGTAGAGCGGGGCGCATACAAAGGATTGCAGGCAATGAGAACTTGGTCTGTCAGTTCTGCGAAAGTAATTTGCTCTTTGGCAGCAAAAGGGTGCTGGGCTGATGCCAGACAGACGAAGTGATCCTTTACTAATTCCTGAAATTGCAGATTGGCTTTGGGCAAGATATTTTCTTTGTAGTAAAATAGCAGATCCAATTTCTTTTCTAAAAATAAATTTAAAATAATTTTGTAGTTTAGCACCTCCAATTCCGGTGTACATTGCGGCACAAGCCTATGGAACTGTGCTAAAATCGGTGCGATAGAAAATAAGGCAGTGGGATTGCTGAGGCCAATCCGCAAAGAACAGGATGCGATGTTTTGCCGTTGCAGCCGATTGATGGCCTGTTCTGTCTTGTTGATGATTTCCTTCGCATCTTGATAGAAGGACATGCCAGCCGGCGTTAATTCGACATGGCGTGTGGAGCGTAAAAACAAAGAAACGCCCAGTTCCTGTTCTAACGCGCTGATTTGTTTCGTGACGGCAGGCTGCGAGATATATAAGGCTTCCGCAGCCCTTGCGAAACTTAGATTTTCCGCAACCAGGACAAAACATTTCAGATGATCAATATTCAAACTAATTCCTCCTTTTAATAACCATTTGTTATGAATTATAACACTTTTTCAATTCACAGTACAGCGAAAATCTGTTAAGCTGATGGTCGACATCAATCATGGAAAAGGAGGAAAGACTAAAGCGTTTTAGTCGAAATTGTATGGAAAAGATTTGGAACAAAAAATTTATCCTGTTATTCATCACCAATTTGCTGATGATGGCAGCTTTTTATGCTGCTGTGCCGATTTTACCTGTTTATTGTCAGGAACTGGGCATCACTGGATCCCGGATTGGTCTTGTTTTAACAGCTATGTCGGTAACTACGGTTTTGTGCCGCCCGATTGCCGGTTACATTTTAGATAATTTTAACCGTTATCACGTGTATATGCTGTTTTTAGCCTTGTTTTGCCTGCCGTTTTTGGGCTTTGTGGCCTTTCCGTTTTTTGGCGCCCTGTTAGTTATCCGGTTGTATATGGGCGCTGTTTATTCGGTGTGCGGTTCAGCGACAACTACATTGGCTGGCGATGTACTGCCGCCCAAAAAAGTAGGGCAGGGGGTAAACCGGTTTGCACTGACTATTTCTTTGGGGATGGCGGCCGGTCCTTTTATTGGCATTCAGCTACAAAATAGGGTTAGCAGTCAGGCATCTTTTTTACTGCTGTTTATTTTGGTTGTGATTGCTTTTATTTGCGTATCCTTTTGCCGCATTCAGTATCCGAAGGTACAGCGCAAGAAGTTTGTGCTGGCTGATGCATTTTATAAACCCGCGTTGCCGTTTATGTTTAATATGATTTTTATCATGATTCCTTTTGGTGCTGTGATAGCTTACTCGTCTATCTTGGCACAGGAAAAAAATTTAACAGAAGCAATTCCCTTTTTCTATATCTTTTTAGTTGCAGGCATGTTGCTTTCTAAATTTTCTACACAAAAAATGATAGATGCCGGACGGCATACCATTCTGGTTGCTTGCAGTCTGCTTGTATTAATGCCGACCATGGCCAGCTATTATTTTTTGTCAACAGCAGTTCATTTGTTGTTAGCTGGCTTTTTGTTAGGTTTGGGTTATGGGATTTTACAGCCCTTGTTTCAATCCTTCGTGACTGGCACTACGCCAGGGCCGAAACGGGGAACCGCCAATGCGACATATCTATTATCGTATGATATCGGAATTGGCATAGGCTCTTTTCTGATGGGACTATTCCAGGAAAGCATCGGACTTTCAATGGGATTTGCTGTGACTGCGGTGGCCTATCTGATTGGCGGAATTATTTATGCAGTGTATGTAGACAATTATTATTCTAAATTAATTTTCAATATGAAAGAAGAACATCTATTATAAAGGGGGCAGTTTTTATGGAAAACAATTTTAGTATTACAATTGGGAGACAGTATGGCAGCGGTGGTCGGGAAATTGGAGAGCTATTGGCGGAGCGTTTAGGAATGACTTTTTATGACAAAGAATTACTGGTAGAAGCTGTGAAAGAGAGTGGTCTGGAGCCAGAAATTTTTGAACAGTTTGATGAAAAGCCTACCAATAGTTTCTTTTACTCTTTATTGATGGGCATACGCGCTGGAAAAATTCAGCCCAATCAATATGACCTGGCTTTACCGGAACAGGTGCATCAAATTGGCTTTGATGTGATTCGCAAGCTCGCTGAAGAAAAATCCTGTATTTTTATTGGCCGTTGCGCCGACTATGCGTTACGGGCCCATCCAAATTGCTTGAAGCTTTTTATTTATGCGCCGTTAGATAGCAGAATAGAACGGATTCAAAAGCGCAGAAATGTAGACGCACAAGAAGCTGCAGAATTGATTCGACAAACAGATAAACAGCGTGCCGCTTATTATAATTATTACAGCAACCAAAAATGGGGCGCTATTGGCAGTTATCAGCTTTGTATTGACAGCAGTCTGTGTGGCGTAGAAGGTACAGTGGATTTACTGGAACAATTGGTACAGAAAAGAAAAAGAGCGTAATAGAGTAATTGGAAACATAAAATGATGAAATCAGTAGAACGATTATCTTCTGGTTTCATCATTTTTTAGGATGTTTTTATTGTAGAGAAGGAATGAAATGATGGGGGGATTTGAAGCTTTTTATTGAATTTTTGCAGCGATCACGTTACAATAGCATAGGTAGCAAGGAAATTGTCGAAATGGAAAATTGTAAAGAGGTGGAAAGCTATGGAAGAGGAACGATTGCAAAAATATTTGGCTTCGGCGGGTGTTGCGTCTCGCAGGGCCAGTGAAATACTTATACGGGAAGGCCGGGTATCGGTAAATGGCAAAGTGGTGCAGGAATTGGGTACGAAAGTAGAACCTGGCAGGGATAACGTGTTGGTCGACGGCAAGCCGGTGCAGCAGGAGGAGCAGCTGGTTTATTTGTTGATGAATAAGCCGGCCGGTTATGTGACTACGGTAAAGGATACCCATAATCGTTTAACTGTGATGGATTTGGTATCGGATGTCCCTTATCGTCTGTTTCCGGTAGGACGCCTGGATTATGAAACGGAAGGGTTGCTGTTATTGACCAATGATGGTGAATTTGCCTATCGTATGACCCATCCCAAATTTAAAATGGTGAAAACCTATGTGGCCACTGTGCAGGGCAATGTGACAAAAGAACGATTAGCGCTGCTGCAAAACGGCGTAGAATTGGAGGACGGCGTTACAGCACCAGCCGATGTAAAAATCCTGCGGCGGGAAAATCATAAAACCGTGGTGGAGATTTCTATTCATGAAGGTCGCAACCGTCAGGTGCGCCGGATGTTCAAGGCAGTCAAAAATCCAGTCCTGGAGCTGAAACGAATTGCCATCGGTCCGTTGCGTCTGAAAGGAATCAAGGTAGGGGAATACCGGTATTTGCAAGATGCTGAGTTAAAGCAACTGGGACAGCGTTTGGGGCTGCATTTATCTGGTAATCAAGCGTAGGAGGCGGCAGTTGTGAATACAGAGCATGACAAAATCAGGCAAAATGGACAACAGGTTTTACTGGTGGTTTCTATTGTGCTGGGCGGATTTTTATCGCTATATAATTCGGTGGCGATGAATGTTGCGATTCCTACCTTTGTGAGAGTATTTGGCACCGATTTGGGACAAGTGCAGTGGATTATGATTAGTTATACGTTAATGATGGGCGTGTTAAGTCCCACAGCCGGTTATTTTGCCGATAAGTTTAGCTGCCGTAATTTATTTTGTTTTAGTATGGTAGGCTTTGCGGTGGTGGCGCTGTTATCCGGCTTTTGCGGCAATATTTATCAAATGATTGCCATCCGTTTGATTCAGGGCGGTCTGGCGGCGTTTATTGTGCCATGTTCCATGATGATCATTTATCAATTTATTCCCTATAAACAGCGGTCTGTGTTTTTAACGCTGCAAACTGTTTCTATGTCGATGGGACCGGCAGTGGGGCCAGTGATTTCCGGTTTGCTGCTGACTTGTACCAATTGGCACTGGGTGTTTTGGATTAATGTGCCTATCGCGCTGCTGACAGCGTGGGCTGTCTATCAGGCTGTGCCTTATGAATTGCACGACAGTCAGGAAAAATTGGATTATTTAGGATTTTCTTATGTAATTTTAGGTACCGTGCTGTTTTTACTCAGTTTTAATCAGGTCAATAGCTGGGGCCTGTCGTCACCGGCTTTTTGGGCGATGTTGCTGGCTGGGGCGGCTTTGATTGTTCTTTTTATACGTCGCTGTTTGCACAGCAATCATCCGGTTTTGAATTTTCAGGTATTATCCAGCCGTGATTTCAGCATTGCCTTGCTGATTAATAGCTGCATCAGTATGGCGCTGTGTTTGGTGCCTTTTGTGCTGGCTATTTACTTTCAAGATATTTTAGGTTACACGCCGCTGTTTTCCGGCATGATTTTGCTGATTCCCGCCATTTTTTCCATTCTTGGCGGTCCGATAGCGCAAAGTATATATCATAAAGTGAATAGCAAGCTGATTATTATTGTGGCGATGCTGCTTTTAGCGATAGGCAGCTTTATGCTGAGCCACGCGACGCTGCAGTCTACGCTGCTGTTTGTGGTATTTTGGCTTTGTGTGCGGTATTTAGGGATTGGTTTATCTTCCATGCCGATCACCGATTACGGCATGAGCTCCATTGACAGAGCCTTATCAGGACATGGGTCCTCGTTGATTAACTGGTTCAAAATGATGTCTACCAGTTTATCGCTGAGTATTTTTACAATGATTCTCAGCATGCGGGTCAGCTTTTACAGTCAAAGGATGGACAATCTTTCTGCACAAATGGCGGCCATTGGCGATGTATTTTTATATTCTTCGCTGATTTTATTTTTGTGTGCCGCAATTAGTTTGTTGTTAAAATCCAATAAAAATCTTTAAAACTCTGTTGGGATAGCCCGTTATTTTGACGGGAAATCGTTATGAAATGTTATAGGCAGTAGTAAAACCGGAGATGCCGGTTTGCTGCTGTCTTTTTGTATGTTTGCGGCTTTGTCGTCATAGACTGGTAAAAACGGAGGGAGACGTGATTGCATGCGGGTCTTGATTTATTGTCGCAGAGAAACGGATTTAACGCTTTTGCAAGAGGATTACACCCAATTGTGTCAATATGCAATCCAGCAGCAACATCAGATAAGCAGCGTTTTATTGGAGCTGGATGCAGGAGTTTTTGCCAAACGGCTGGGAATTTATGAGATAAGGCGGCAACTGCAGGCAGGGCGGGCAGAAGGAATTTTATTGTATGATTATGACGTCTTAGCGGTCACGGAGGATGTGCGGCGGCAGATATTAGGCATGCTGCAGGGCTATCCTGTTTTGCTGGCTAGAATGGATTCTTTATAGGAGTCGTGTTATAATAGAATGGAAATCAGTATCAATGAAACAGGTGAAGTAACTTTATGGAGATGAGATGGGAGCAGATCATCGGAGCGGCCAAACGGGAAAATAATCAGAAGCGCTCCTTTGTGGTTGTAAACCGTTGGCAGGGGAAGCACGTGCCGGTGCAGCCGACAAAAGCGCTGCAGATGATGGCGCTTTTGGCTGAACCGTTAAAGCGGCAGGCGGAAACGCCGTGCCTGGTGATCGGTTTTGCCGAAACAGCGACAGCTGTGGGCTTAGCGGTGGCACAGGCGTTAGACTGTCCTTGTATGACGACTACCCGAGAGGCGCTGCAAGATGTGGGCTATCTGTATTTTTCTGAAGCGCATAGCCATGCCACCGAGCAAAAGCTGGTCAAAGACGATTTGGAGCATAGCTTAAGCTGGGTGAAACGCATTATATTTGTGGAGGATGAAATTACGACAGGCCGTACCATTTTACAGCTGGTGCGGTTGTTAAGAAAGACATACGGGCGGCAGTGCCCCGCTTTTACGGCAGCATCGGTGTTAAATGGTATGGGCGCCGAGGAGTTGGCAATTTTCAATCAGGAACAGATTTCCTGTGTTTATTTGCACAAAACCGATCCGGCATTTTATGAGGCACAGGTGCAGCAGTATAAGACGCTGGGGAACAGTTATGATTTGCGGACCGTTTCTGCTGATTTGTCGGCGGCGCCTTTTGTGTATGCCGGGGCTTTAGAATTGCGGCGTTTACAGAAACCGGCGGCGATTAAGGCGCAATGTACTGCCCTTTATGGATTGATAAGGCAGCAAATTCCACTGCAGCCTAAAGGACGATTGCTGTTATTGGGAACGGAAGAATTTATGTATCCGGCCTTAGCGGCAGGGCAGATGTTGGAGCAAGACGGCTATCAGGTATGGTGTCACGCCACGACGCGCAGCCCCATTGTTCCTATTGTTGAGCAGGGTTATCCGTTACAGGCGCGTTGGCAGTTGCACAGTTTCTATGAAGCGGAGCGTAATACCTATCTTTATAATTTGCAAGCTTATGAGAACGTGGTGATTGTTTCAGATGCAGCTTTAACGGCGAATAAAGGTTTAGAAAACCTGACGGCAGCTTTGCGGAAGTGCGGTAACGAGAATATTTATGCCGTAGAATGGAGGCGCTTATGAGAAGCAGCTATTTAGACCATGACGTGACAATTCTGTTAAAGGATATCACCGGTTTGGTAGAGCCGCAGCCGGCGGCAGAACGGGAGAAAAAAATTCAGTCTGGGGTCCATTATTGCGAGATGCTGCCTTTGGAATATTCGCCGTCGGCAGCCTATCAAACAGCCTATGAAGCTGCCTTGGAAACCTATGCCCAACCTACTGCAGAAGCGGTTGCCTTATTGGCGGAGCAGATTTTGCAGAAAAAAGGACGCCGTGTGGTTTTGGTTTCCCTGGCTCGTGCTGGAATTCCCATCGGAATTTTATTAAAACGGTACTTGCAGAAAAAATATAAATTGGAAGTTCCCCATTATGCAATTTCTATTATTCGTGGGCGAGGGATAGATGGCAATGCTATGGCTTTTTTATTGGAGCGCTATCAACCGGAGCAACTGCAATTTGTAGACGGTTGGACAGGCAAGGGCGCCATTCTGCGAGAGCTGGAAAAAGCATTGCAACCGTTTCCGGGTGTATCGGCAGAACTGGGTGTGGTGGCCGATCCGGCAGCCATTACCAAGTTGTGCGGCACCTATGAGGATATATTAATTCCCAGTTCTTGCTTGAATTGCACGGTGTCCGGTTTGTTGAGTCGTACTTTTTTGCGGTCCGACCTGATTGGTCCCGCTGATTTTCACGGAGCCGCTTATTATGCAGCGTTAAAGGAGGAAGATGTTTCTTATCAGTTTATTGATGCCATTGCGGCAAACTTTCCTGAAACCATAGAAACAGCTTGGCCTGTTCGTCCTGCTCATACAGGATTGGAAGAAGTGGCAGAAATTGCGCGGCAATATCATATTAAGGATATCAATCTGGTTAAGCCGGGGATTGGTGAGGCAACCCGTGTGCTACTGCGTCGGGTGCCGTGGAAGATTTTAATCAGACGGCAGGAAAAGGACAGCCCTATGCTGCGGCATATTTTGCGTTTAGCTGAGGAGAAAGAGGTTCCGGTGGAATATTATCCGCTACAGCGTTATAAAGCTTGTGGTTTAATTCAGGAGCTTACAGATCTATAAAAATATTGTGTTTGCCCGTGGACTTGTCTAAAAAAGATTTTATGCAGGGATTGGAAAAAATAGTGGATTTCATATCCAAAATAACGGCAGAACGGCACTTTTGTTCCTCGATGTATCGCTGAATTTTTTTTACAATAATCTTGGAGGGTGATACACGTGGATTCCAAAAAAATTTTATCTGCCAACTTGAAGCAATACCGCGCAAAGCATAAATTGTCGCAGGAAGAGTTGGCAGCCAGAGCCGAATTGAGTACGCGGGGATACGGAAAGATTGAGCGGGCCGAGGTGCATTCTTCCTTGGAAACCTTGGATAAACTTTCTCGTGGGACAGGCTTGTCACAGGCGAATTTGTTATCGGAGCAATTGGAGGTGGAGTTGGGAAGTTAATTGGTCACAAAAAAGAAGGATTGTTCCTCTCAATGTTGTCATGTTAGGGAACAGTCCTTCTTTTTTGTTTCCGCTGAAAAAAACAGTCAATTAATTTTCCTTGGCGTGGGCAACAGCCCGGTCAAATTCTTCCTGCATATCCTGCGATGGTTCTTTGTCCAGCAAAGAGAAAACAACAATGGCAACAATGGCCAGAATAAAGGCCGGCAATAATTCATATACGCTGAAAATGCCGCCTACATGGGTTTTCAGATAATTAAATAAAATCGTGCTGACGGCCCCTACAATAACGCCGGCAATGGCGCCGTTACGGGTCATCCGTTTCCAATACAGCGACATAAACACAGCAGGACCGAAGGAGGCGCCTAAGCCAGCCCAAGCATAGCTTACAATGCCGAAAATAGAGCTGTTCGGGTCCATTCCCATCGCCAGAGCAATGCCGGCAATCAGCAATACGGCTCCACGGCTGACTAACATGGTTTCTTTTTCACTGGCATGCTTGCGGAACAGCCCTTGGTAAATATCGTTGGATAAGGCGGAGGACGCTACCAATAATTGAGAAGCTGCGGTAGACATAATAGCCGCCAAAATAGCAGATAAAAATACGCCGGTTAAAATGGGATTAAACATTTGGTTGATTAAAACCATAAAAATGGTTTCGTGTTGTCCATCGGCCAACGGTTCCGCCAGATATAAATGGCCTAATGGACCAATTAATACGGCAGCAGTCAGCGTGATGATTACCCATACCATCGCAACGATGGTAGCCGGTTTGATATCTTTTGGCTTGGCAACGGCCATAAACCGCACCAGAATATGGGGTTGTCCAAAATAGCCAAGCCCCCAAGCTAATGAAGAAGCAATCAGCAAAGCGGTAACACTGCCGTCACCGTTGGGAAATAGCTGCCAAGTGGCAGGGTCAATCTGGGAAAATGTTTGTCCAAAACCACCGACATAAGAAATTGCCGCTAAGGGAACAAACACTAAGGCAAAGAACATCAGCATGCCTTGTACGGTGTCGGTGGTACATACAGCCAGAAAACCGCCTAAGAATGTATAAGAAATGATGATTAAGCTGCCTACCAGTAACCCTTGGGTATAGCTGATGGGAAAAATGGTGGAGAACAGCTTGGCGCCAGCCACAAACATAGAAGATGTATAAATTAAAAAGAAAATGATGCTGGCAACTGCGGTAGCAGTTTTCAAAATAGAAGAATGGTCCCGAAAACGATTTTGTAAATAATCGGGCAGCGTTAAAGAGTTTTGTGAAACTTCCGTGAAGCTGCGCAGGCGACGCGCCACCAAAACCCAGTTTAAAAAGGTACCGATGGCTAAACCGATAGCTGTCCAAGAAGCTTCCTTAAAGCCGGACAGAGATAGGTAAGCCAAACCAGGCAAGCCGGTCAAGAGCCAGCCGCTCATGTCAGAAGCCTGAGCGCTAAGCGCGGTCACCCATGGGTTCAGGCTGCGTCCGCCAAGTACATAGTCGGACACGGACGTATTGCGCCGCGCATAGTAAAATCCGATGCCAATCATGATTACCATGTAAAGCGCAATGACCATAAAAATTGCAAATTGACGATCCATGAAAATCCCCCTCAAAAATATAGATTGCTTTTCCATTATCGCACAATCTGCCGGAAAAGACAATGAACGGCAGCCGGCAGAATGGTAATGAAACGGACAAAATATTTTTATTACAGAAAAATAAGATTATTTTGTATCTTTTATGCAAAAAAGGTAGAAGAACCAATCTGGTTCCTTTCGGACAAAAAGAAATAACAAAAAGGGGAAAAGTATTTTGTATCGTTTTATAAAGTATGACTGAAAATTGCAGAATTTTTTTAGAAAAAATGCAGAAAATAAAGTTGAAATGATTGACTGCTGTTGCTTTTGCGTTTCAGTTTCAGGATAAAAATTATCTGAAAAAAAGCAGGATGTCCGGGACATCCTGCTCTCTTGACTAGGCTGCTGCCTGTTGGGTTGTGTCAGTTTCTTCTAAAATACTGGTTTGTTGCAGCATATTGTGAATTAAGATGCCATAGCCTCGTGTAGGGTCATTGATAAACACGTGGGTAACTGCACCGATCATCTTGCCGTTTTGAATAATCGGCGATCCGCTCATGCCCTGGACAATTCCACCTGTTTTTTCTAACAGCACCGGGTCGGTCACGCGAATGACTAAACCTTTGCCATCTTTGTGTGTAGGCATGATTTTTTCAATTTCTACAGTGAAAGTTTCTACTTTGTTGCCATCAATGGCGGTCAGGATTTGTGCTGGTCCCAGTACAATTTCTGACGGTGCAGCAGTGGGCAGCGCCTGTTGGTAAGGGCTTTCTGTTAATACCTGTTCGTCGGTCAATACGCCGAAAATACCAGCGGCTGTATTTTTTTCAATGGAGCCCAAGGATTGATTGCTGACAAACCGGCCAATTTTTTCACCGGGATAACCGTCAATGCCTTTTTTGATGCCTTGAATGTCGGCTGCAACCAGCTTGCCTTTGAGAATGTTGATTTTGCTTTGCGTTTCGTTGTTGGAAATCATGTGCCCCAATGCGCCGTATTCCATGGTTTGAGGGTCCACAAAGGTTAAAGTGCCTACACCGCCGGCGTTATCCCGAATCAAAAGACCGATGCGGTAGCTTTTGGTGTCGGCACAGTAAACCGGAGTGATTTCTTTGGTTAGCTGCCGGTTTTGCCGTTCAATTTGCAGAACAACAGGCTGATTTTGTTCTCCCAACTGATTGACCAGTAAAGCCAATTGATCGTCGTGGGTTACGGTGGCGCCATTTACCTGGGTGATGACATCGCCAGCTTGGATGCCGGCTTCTTCAGCGGGATTTACCTGCTGATTGTCGACTGTGATTGGGGATTGTCCGACCACTAAAATCCCGTCGGTGCGTAATAAAATGCCGATGGCTTGCCCGCCCGGATAAAGCAGTTTTTCCGGATAGCGTTCTGCGTCGGTTTCCTGGCTGGGTACCAGCTCTAAAAGCCGCATACTGAGTTTGGGACTGAGTTGTTCTAATAATGCAGGCGAATAGGGAAAGGACAGGGCAGCGGCTTCATCTGCCGGTTTTTGCTGCGCAGCATATAATCCACAGCTTGCGCCGGCAATTAAGAGAGAACAGAGCACGGTTTTCCATCTTTTTTTCAAAACTGTCACCTCACTGACAGCTCCAACCTTCCTTTGTCGTGCCCGTTTATAATCTGTCCAGAAGCCGAGTCTGTGAACCGTCAAAGATTTACCCATAATGCACAGGATTTTACGGCGGAAAAAAGCACAGTGGTTCAAACAGGTGCTTGTGCGGTTTCTGGGTGTTGCAGCAAGCCTTTTGTAATTTTTAGAAAAATTTTTGTTTAGTTGCTTCGTTCAATTTGTATGGAAAAAGTATGGAAAAAGTATGGAAAAAGTATGGAAAATCTTTTTTGCGAAGGGTTGATTTCTATATCTGAAACTGTTAGACTGAGACATACAAAAGTCGAAAGACCAAAAAATCATCAGTGGGAGAAGGACAGAAGAAACAATGAACAACATGGAAGTGCAGACGAAAAGAGTTATTTTTTTGCTAATCGGAGGGTTGCTGGTTAGTTGGCTTTGTTGGCTGCTGCTGAGTCAGCCGGCGCAGGCGGCAGGATATCCCAGGGCGATTGCCCATGGCTGCGGAGCCATTCAGGGCGATGCCGTGACCAATTCACAGGAAGCTTTCGAGCAGACCATTGCCAATGGATTTCAGTACATAGAAGTGGACATGGCCTTTACGACCGATGGTCAGATTGCCATGATTCATGATTGGGAGAGCTCTGCCAGCTATTATTTAGGTTTGGGGCAGAATAAAGCGGTCTCCTTTGCGCAGTATCAACAGTGTCGGGTGATGAACAAATATACGCCGTTGGATATGGATAGGCTGGCTGAGATTTTGCAGCAGCATCC
Source organism: uncultured Peptococcaceae bacterium (assembly GCA_902462325.1). Lineage (GTDB taxonomy): Bacteria > Bacillota > Peptococcia > Peptococcales > Peptococcaceae > UBA7185. The sequence goes on along the minus strand of CABQBF010000007.1, from coordinate 26,877 downwards.
GCAGGTATCCGTGATTACCGATACCAAAGAAGATAATCTTGCTATTTTGACCTATATTCAAAAAAATTATCCTCAGATTGTGGCGCAAGTCATTCCGCAGATTTATCAGTACGAAGAATACGATGCGGTGAAAGCCTTAGGGTATGATAAAATTATTTTGACCTTGTATAAAATGACCAATGAGCGTAATGGAGCTCGCATTGCCAAATTTGTGCAAGAACATCAAATTTATGCGGTTACCATGCCGGTAGAGCTGGCTTCCAGTGGATTGGCAAAGACCTTGCAAAGCTATGGCATTGCCGTTTATATGCATACGGTCAATAGTCTGCAGCAAACGGTGACAGCGATTAATGCTGGTGCGTATGGTATTTATACCGATTCTTTGCTGCCTGAGGAAGTCACCTATCCTAGCTGGCAATATTATTTGGCCCGCAGCGACAACAATAACCAGCAGTTATCAATTGAGCTGCAGCAGGGGCAATTGCAGCTGAATATGCGCACGCCGAACAAGAAAGGCAGTGTGGCTTATTATATTGGTGAACAGCTATTGGTGCAGGGCAGTCTTAACCAGGTTTTAAAGGCAGATCTCTCCCAGATTGCTACTGGTCAATATACACTGACAGCCCGTTTGTATAACGGTGATCATCAGCAGGTGGCTACAAAAAACTATTTGCTTTGGAAGGATCAAAGCTGTGTATTGCTGTTAGCGCCGCAGTGCCGTTATATTTTGGCGCAATTCTCTACGCTGGGAGATTTTTCGCAGGCTTTGGTCAATCAATCCCAACGGATACAACAGATTGCGCAAAAAAGCTTTTTTGCTAAACGAGGCAGCGCAGTGTATTATCATAACGGTCGTACCGGGCTGTATCTTAGCGGCGACACGCTGTTATCGTCCATTGCTGCTGATAGCCAGGGCAATATCTACACGTCGTTGTATGATACGGCTGTCGCGTTAGGTGCGTCTGGGGTTCAGATGAATAACACTACGAAAGCAATGGATATTGGTTATCAAGGGAAAAACTATCAAGCCGGGATTGCCGGCACGACAAAACGCTATCGAAATAATGTGCCGGTGCTGCAGCGTAAGGTGCAATTGTATCGCAATCGGGCTATGGCTGACGGCAGGTTTTATCAGGAGCTGACTGGCCGCGGCTATGTTCAGCAGGGGGAATATTTAATCATACTGCCTGCGGATGTGACAGTAACAGCAGCAGAGCAACAGGCTTTGCTGGAAATTGCCGAGCAGTTGTATCAATAAGCAACTATCTTCTTAACAATATGAGAGGTCTATTTTGTAGAAGTGGAATAGGTAAATGGTGTGGTACTGCTATTAGAATTGTTTGGTTGCAATCCGATTTCCGGTATGATACCATGTGTAATAATAATAGGGTTTCCCGCGTATCGGGGAATGAGGGGGTATTAATAAAATGAAATTAGAGTGTGACCCGATGGCAGTGCTGACGGAAGAACATAGTGCAGCAGAGCAGCGGAATTATACTGGCAGCTTTTGTGGATTTGTTCTGTTGGATAGGGCAACCTATGACCTGCATCGTTTGGCTGCGCGGTTAAAGCAACGTTGGGGCATGGTGCCGGAAGTGGCGGAGCAAGCGGAAATTACCATTGAAGGCGGTCAGGAGGGAGACTGGCTGGAACAATTGCTGGCGGAAGAAACGGTGGATATTCTGACAGAACCGGAAATGCAGGATGGCAATCTGGTATTTGATATACCAGGCGCTATGATTGCCGTCAGCTTTGAGCCGTCTCCGGTGCCTGACGGCGAGGCCGAGCGTTACGCTGCCAGCAATTATTTTTGGCCAGAGGCAGTGGCTGTTACCAAACGGCATGTGGCCCATTTGATGATTGCTGTATTGCCGCGGGACATGGCGCCGGTGGAAGCAGGCAAAACTTATGTGAAAGTGATTACTTCCTGTTTGGAGGCTGAAAATGCCATCGGTGTGTATACCTCAGGCACAGTGCTGGAGCCGGAATTTTATCGGAATGGAGCCGCAGCTATGGAACGGGGAGAGCTGCCGCTGTTAAATTGGATTCATTTTGGCGTATACCAGAATGAGCATGGCAGCAACGGCTATACCATCGGGATGGACGCTTTCGGGAAGGACGAATTGGAGGTGCTGGGCAGCCGGCACACACTGGAGGAAGTGCGGACGTTTTTGTTTGATATGGCCTATTATATGCTGGAAACGGACGTAACCTTAAAAAACGGCGAGATAATCGGGTTTGCTGCAGAGCAGAAGCTCGCTTTTAAGCGGGGCGATGGCGTGGCCGTGGACGGTCACAGTATCCAGATTGCTTATTGAGTGAGCGAAAACTTATTACCATGGTAGAAGATAGCAGCCGCTTTTAAAATCGCAAAGCGGTGTAGACCGATGTAGGGTTGATGCTGGGTTTGGTGCTGGGTATTTTAGCTCAACCAATAGGGCGGTGTAGGGTATGTTGGGTTTTTGCGAAAAACTGTTTAAATAAAAAGTAATTGGTAAAAGAAAGATTGTAATAAGGCAGCATACCCTACATCGCTACACCAAACGCTACCTTAACAGACGAAGGATTTTGTTACATTGGTGTAGGCTGATGTAACACGAATGTAATAGTAATGTAATACTTTAAGCAGAAAACCCCATCTCCTCCGCATCTTCTCAGGAAGATGATTTCCAGAGTGTAAAAACTTCTTTTTTTTCTGTAGTGACATTGTTAGGTTGTCGCAGTTGGGGCAGTTGTATCAAGGTGTAAATGTTGAAACTTTTTATGCTGCAGCCATGGAGAACATGCAGAAGATACTTGCCAAATGGAAAAAATTTCTTTATAATAAATTAAGAAAGTTATTTTTTTCTCAAATTTTTTTGATATTTTTGGAAAAGATAACTAGGAAGAACTTCTGGCTGGAAGGCTGAGAGGAGGGCACATGGAGAATAAAGGCGTTATTTTGCTGGTTGGGCAAGGGACATCGTTTGGCACGAATTTGTTAGAGCAATTTCACTTTGTATCTATAGAAGAACAAGTACTGATAGAGGAGAAAGTGCTGGAATTGATGCCGGATTTGATTTTATTGTGCGCGGGCCAGACAGAGCAAACAGCGATTGATTTACTGACAAAATTAAAGGAATGGACAATTAGCGGAGAAATTCCTGTATGTATTTTAGATTTTACCGGAGATGCTTCTCTGGAGGCGATGGCCTTGAAAGGCGGTGCCATTGATTATGTGGCGGCGCCTTTTGATGATGATGTTTTGCTATGGCGTTTGATGCGGGCTGTAGATGCTTACCGGCAATATCGGGCATTACGGCAGGAGGTCGTAAATAAAGAAAATGAAATTGAACGGCTTTCTATGCAAACGCTATCGGCCATTGCCAATTTGGTGGATTCCAAGGATCGCTATCTAAAGGGGCATTCTATGCGGGTAGCGGAGTATGCTTGCGCGATTGCAGAAAAGCTGCACAAATCGGAGAAAGAAATTAAGGATCTTTACTGTATGGGGATGCTGCATGATATTGGAAAAATCGGCATTCCAGACACAGTGTTCATGAAGGCTGGCCAATTGACCGATTCGGAGTATTCTTTGGTAAAGCAACATACGATTGTAGGGAAAAATTTGCTGGAAGATTTGACCCGTATTCCCCATGCTTCTCTGGTAGCAGGCTATCATCATGAGTGGATAGATGGCAGCGGCTATTCGGCTGGTCTCAGAGGAGAAGAAATTCCCTTTGATGCGCGGATTATTAATATTGCAGATGCCTATGATGCCATGAATACCGATAGGTCCTACCGCAACCGTTTGAGCAAGGAGGAAATCCGACAGGAGCTGGAAAAGGGACGGGGCGTCCAGTTTGATTCTCAATTGGTGGATATTGTACTAGAGCTCATGGAGGAAAATTACGAACCGCAGAAATCCAAACGGATGGAGGATTTTACAATTTCCTCACTGGCAGAGGAAAGCAATGCGCTTTTGCAGCGGTTGTTTATGGAATATACGGAAGAAATTAAGGATATTTCCCATAAAGATGCTCTAACCGGATTGTGGAATCGGGGATATGTGGAAAGCCAAGTGAATGCCTTTTTGCGTACCCGCCGTCATGTGGGGACTTTCATGATGCTGGACTTAGATGATTTTAAGGCGGTCAATGATACCTATGGGCATTTGGCCGGCGACCGGCTTTTAATCCAGTTTGGCGCTATTTTGCAGCAGCTGAGCCGGGAAGAGGATATTGTGTGCCGTTTCGGCGGCGATGAGTTTGCTGTATTTTTAAAAGACTTGAATGATGCTGCAGTGGTGCAGCGCAAAGCAGAATTATATATCAAGACCTTATGGGAAACCTTGCTGGAGCCGCAGGGGTATATGACAGCTTCGGTATCAATTGGGATTGCAATGGCACCGCAACAAGGCAACAGTTTTGTAGAGTTATATCAAAAAGCGGATAAGGCCTTATATTATGTAAAACAGAACGGAAAGAACGGTTATCGGTTTTATGATGCTTCTTTAGAAGAAGAGCGGATGAAGTAGCTGTGATAGTTTAAACTTGATATATAAAAAGAGCCTGTCATTTATAAGAGGAATGGCAGGCTCTTTTTTATATGTGAGCAATCTATGTCTGCAACATTTTTAAGTAATTGCTGTTGCATGGAACGCTAACGATGAGCTCTATGCAGGGAACTGCATATGGAAGATATGCGATGGCATTGTTGGTCTTACAGCAAATAGCCTTTTTTTTGCAGCGCCTGTTCGATAAGATTTAACACCTGTTCCGAATCGGCTTCAATTGTGTGACAATGGATATCGGCGGTGAGATTTTTTAAGGGATTGGCCTGCCTGTCTTGCAAGGATTGCAAAAATTCCTGCACTTGACGGCGAGACGATACATAAAGCGGCGCTTTCAAATCACCGTAAATATCGTGATGAACCGATACGTCTAATACAGTGCCGCCTAAATCGACAATGGTGTTCAGCTCATCTTCAATTTGCTCGTCGGTGTGCTGCACCCGGACTGTGCGGGTGAGAGCGGGACTGTTTTGCAATAAATAGCCCTTGGTGGTGGATAAAATCTGGTATCCCGCGGCTCGCAGCCAGGAAATGTCCTGCACAATAATTTGCCGGCTGACCTGACATTGCTGGGCTAATTCGGTGCCAGATACGGGAACGCCCGCGGTTTTCAAGGCACCGATAATGGTTTCACGGCGGTTTTCTGCTGTCATAATGGTTCGCTCCTTTGCTAACAGGTTCTTTTGACTCTATTGTAGCATATTAACAAGGTTTGGAGCAAGCCAGCTTATAGCGCATGCAGATTTTTTAAGGATAAATCCAAAATGGGAGCGGAATGGGTTAACGCGCCGCTGGAAATGTAATCTACACCGGCTGCGGCTAAAGCTGTAATATTTTCTTTGGTCACATTACCAGAGCATTCCGTCTGTGCGCGACCGGCAATGAGTTGTACAGCTTGCTGCATCTGTTCCAAAGTCATGTTATCCAGCATGATAATGTCGGCGCCTGCTTCCAGTGCTTCTTGGACCATGTCTAGTGTTTCTACCTCCACTTCTATTTTCCGTACAAAAGGCGCGTAGTGTTTGGCTAACGTGATAGCTTCTTTCACACCGCCGGCGGCACCGATATGGTTATCCTTGATGAGAATTCCATCGGACAAATTGTAACGATGATTATATCCGCCGCCGACACGCACCGCATATTTTTCAAAAATACGCATGTTAGGTGTGGTTTTGCGAGTATCCAATAGTTTTACGTTGGTTCCTTCCAATAAGGCCGCTGTTTTTCTGGTATAGGTGGCAATACCGCTCATACGCTGTAAATAGTTGAGCGCGGTGCGTTCGCCGGTGAGCAAAACGCGCATATCGCCCTCCAGAAGTGCTAACTTTTGTCCTTTTTGGACATAATCTCCGTCTTGGCAGAAAAACGTGATTTTCGTATTGGCATCCAATAAATGAAAGGTGCGGGCAAAGACCGGTAATCCGGCAACGACACCATCCTGTTTACAGATTAAATCGGCCTGCCCCGGACGGGATGTGGGTAAAATAGCATTGGTGGTTACATCTTCGCTGGAAATATCTTCTCGCAAAGCCTGTAGAATCAGTGGATCCTGGTTTAAAAGTTGTGTAATAGGGTCATGCATGTTGACGTCTTCCTTTCTCGGTTTGAATGGCTTCCTGTACTTGTTGCCGGTAAGTTTGCTGCAATTGCCGGATATCTTGATAACAGCCCAAATCAATTTGTGCAGCTAATTTTTCAGCTTCTTGGAAATGGGCGGCGTCTGCCTGATGGGCTTCCATATCATAAGCGGCTCGTTGGGCGAAAACCAAACTTTCCAGTAAGGAGTTGCTGGCCAGCCGGTTAGCGCCATGTACGCCATTGCAGGAAGTTTCTCCCGCTGCATAAAGGTGCTGCATGGAGGTGCGGCCTTCCAAATCGATTTGAATGCCGCCCATAAAATAATGCTGGGCGGGAACCACAGGAACCGGTTCTTTTGTAATATCATAGCCTTCTTGCAGGCAACGGGTGTAGATGTTGGGAAAATGGTGCAGAATGGTATCTGTATGGATTGCCTGCAATGATAGCCATACATAAGGCTTCTGATCCAGTTCCATCTGGTTTAAAATGGCTTTGGCCACTACATCGCGAGGCTGCAGTTCATCTGTAAACCGTTCTCCTTGGGCGTTTAATAATACGGCGCCTTCGCCGCGCACCGATTCTGAGATTAAAAAACGGCGGCCTGGCTTTGCAGAATAGAGCGTAGTGGGATGAATTTGAATATAATCTAGGTTTTGCAGAGCAATTTGATGTTTCAATGCAATGGCCAGACTATCGCCTGTCAAATGGGCGAAGTTGGTGGAGTGGCTGTAGAGTCCACCGATGCCGCCGGTTGCCAGCAATGTATGACTGGCTGTGACTGTTTGGATTGTGCCGCTCTGATTGCCTATGACGGCGCCATAACAGCAATGGTTGGCGCAAAGCAAATCCAACAGCATTGTATGTTCCAGAATGGTGATATTGGGCCGTTTTTGTGCTTCTTGCAAAAGGCAACTGGTGATGGCTTTTCCAGTTTGGTCTTGATAAAAAACAATGCGGGGTGCCGAATGAGCCCCTTCTCTGGTATAGCAAAGCTGTCCGTTTTCCTGTTCAAATGGCACGCCATAGGCCAGCAACTGGTTGATAATCATCCGGGATGCGGCAATCATAGTGTGTACCGAAGCAGGATTGTTTTCATAATGTCCTGCTTTCAGCGTATCGTCGTAATAGCTGGCGTAATCCTGACTGTCCCGCAGTACGCAGATACCGCCTTGCGCTAAAAAGGAATCGCTATTTTCGGCAGCATCCTTAGTAATGAGCAAAATGGAACGTTCTCTTGGTAATTGTAAAGCGGCGAAAAGACCGGCGGCGCCGCTGCCTGCAATCAGGACATCGGTTTGTAAAGACACAGTTGCCATGATGTCAGTCCTTTCTGGCCAGTTCCAGCATATTTTGCAGCGGCAGCATGGCTTTTTGTGCCAGTTCAGGCTCCAGCGTTACCTGATTGTCGAAGGTACGCAAAACAGCGGCTACTTTTTCTAATGTGACTTTGCGCATATCAGGACATATTTGTTCAGGAAAAACAGGGAAGCATTGCTTTTCTGGACACTTTTGGCGAATTTGATAGAGTACCCCAATTTCGGTAGCGATAATGAATTGTTGTGCCGCACTTTCTGTTACCTGTTTGATAATACCGGAGGTGCTGCCAATGTAGTCAGCTTGCTCCAATACTTCCGGCGTACATTCAGGATGGGCCAGCACTAAGGCATCTGGATGCTGTGCTTTGGCTTTTTGCACCAGCGGGCCAGTGATTTGCACATGGACTGGACAATAACCGTCGTTGAAGATAAAGTGTTTTTCCGGTACTTGTTTGGCGATAAACCGGCCCAGATTTTCGTCGGGAATAAAATAGATATAGCTTTGCGGCAAGTTGCGCACAATTTTCATAGCGTTGGCAGAAGTGACGCAAACATCGGCGTATTGTTTCAGTTGGGCAGTAGAATTGATGTAGCAAACAACGGCTAAATCATCTTGATACCGGGCGCGCATTTCTAATATTTTTTCGGCGGTAACCATATGGGCCATGGGACAGTCGGCTGTTGGATCCGGCAGCAGCACGGTCTTTTCTGGATTTAGAATTTTTGCACTTTCTCCCATAAAAGAAACGCCACAGAACACAATTACCTGCTGTGGAACTTTTGTGGCAATTTCGCTAAGATAGTAGGAATCGCCGATATAATCGGCAATGGACTGCACGTCATCTTCCAAATAATAATGGGCCAGGATAACAGCGTTCTTTTCTTGCTTTAATTGTTGAATTTCTTCTATTCGCTTGCTTTGTGTCATAGTAATCCCTCTTTATTTTTCATTTTGCAGATAATTGTTTTTTGGAAATCTGCACGATAATCCCCAGTATAACACTGTATTTTTATTCTGACAAGATAGATGTAAACTTTTTCTGTAAAGTTTTTGTGCGGGCTTAGCTCGGAAAGACGCAGGCGATAGGTTATGCAGTAAAAAAATGTGCTGTGGCGGGTAAGAATATGGTATAATAAAAAATAAAATCCACAGGAGCAGTTTTTAGAATAGCGTTCATTAGAAAGCAAGCAGATGCAAAAGGAGGAGGCCCTTTGAATATTTTATATATGAAGTATGCTGTAACGGTGGCTCGCTGCGGTTCTATCACTGGCGCTGCAGAGCAGCTTTATATGAATCAGCCTAATTTGAGCAAGGCCATCAAGGAGTTGGAAAATTCATTAAATATCACAATTTTTCAGCGCACCTCTACTGGTGTTATTCCTACTGCGCAGGGGCAGGAATTTCTGGATTCAGCCAGATGGATTTTGCAGCAGTTAGAAGAACTGGAAGACCGCTATAAATCGGAGGAAAAACGCAAAATCGCCTTTTCTGTTTCTGTGCCACGGGCTAGCTATATTACCTATGCATTTGCCGATTTTGCCAACAGCTTGAGCAATAGCGGCGAATTTGAGCTGAATTTTATGGAAACAAATTCTATGGAGGCGATTCAGAATATCAGCCGTAAAGGATATTCTATGGGGATTATCCGCTATCAGTCTGCCTATGAAACTTATTTTCAAAAAATGCTGCAGGAGAAACGGCTGCAGGCGCAGCTTTTGTGGGAGTTTGAATATCAGGCGTTAATGTCGGTGCGCAGTCCGTTAGCAAAAGAGCAAAAAATTCAGTTGCAGGATTTGGTTTCGCTGACAGAGGTCATTCACGGCGATTGGGATGTGCCCTTTCTTCCGGTAGATGAGCAGGAGCAGATTTTAACGGTGCCTAATCAGAAAAAAAAGATTTATGTATATGAGCGGGGCAGTCAATTTGATTTATTGCAGAGCGTTCCCAATAGTTTTATGTGGGTGTCGCCGGTGCCGGATGCTTTGTTGGAGCGTTATCAACTGGTACAGATAGGTTGCAGTGAAATGGCTGGCCGGCCTTTTCGGGATGTGCTGATTAGTCCGCAGGGATATCGGTTCAGCGCGGTAGAAAAAGGGTTTATCCAACGGGTCATGGACGTGCGGGATCATTTGAATCAAAAATATGGTGCATTGCCATGGTCTTAATGAGAGCGCCTATTTGCTTGTAAAATTATGAAGAAAATTGAAAAGATATGTGGAATTTTATATATTCACATATCTTTTTTGCAATTTAGGCATGGACTTTTTTATGTTATTATACTATATTATTTATAGAGAAATATTTCACAATAAGATAAACATTTAAAGGAGGATATCGTTATGGAAATCACCATTTGCATTGGTAGTTCCTGTCATTTGAAGGGCGCCAGAGAGATTGTGGCCAAATTGGAATCAATCATTGAGGAAAAGGGCTTGAAGGAGCAAATTCATCTGAAGGGCGCTTTTTGCATGGGGAAATGCAGCGTGGAAGGCGTTAGCATTAAATTGAACGACGATCTATTCTATTTGAAGCCGGAAAACACAGAACAGTTTTTTCAAGATGAAATTTTGCGGAGATTGGAAGCATGAAGGTAATTGGATTTGAAGCAGCCCAATGTAAAAACTGCTATAAATGTGTGCGCAGTTGTGCCGTAAAAGCCATTGAGGTGAAAAACGGTCAGGCGCAAATCTTGGATGACCGTTGCATTCTTTGCGGTCGTTGCATGGAAGTCTGTCCGCAGAGTGCGAAAAAGTTTCTCAGCGATTTGGATAAGGTGAAATACTTCATCCAAAATCATGAGCATGTCATTGCATCTTTGGCGCCGTCTTATATGGTGGCATTGGACCATGCCCACCCGGGTCAGGTGGTAACTGCGCTGAAAAAGCTGGGGTTTACGCAGGTGCGGGAAACGGCCGAGGCAGCCGCTTATGTCACCAATGAGTATGCCCGTTTGATTCAAAAAGGCAATATGAAGAATATTATTACGACTTGCTGTCCAAGTGCCAATGAGCTGGTAGAGCTGCATCATCCGGAGCTGGCACAGTATTTGGCACCAGTAGTATCGCCCATGATTGCGCATGGTAAAATGTTGCATGAAGAATTGGGAAATAATATGCGCGTGGTCTTTATTGGGCCTTGCATCGCCAAAAAACGGGAAGCGGAAATTGATAGCCGCACCAGCGGTTATGTGGATGCCGTAATAGATTTTGTGGAGTTGGAGGATTGGTTAAAAGAAGCGGGCATTGATTTGCAGCAATGTGAGCCGTCCCGCATGGATAACCGTAATCCGAAGGTGAACCGGTTGTATCCTATCAGCGGCGGCATTTTGTCTGCTGTTGAAGCGGCTACAGAAGGGAAGCATGATTATAAAACCATCACCGTTCATGGCTTGGAAGACTGTATTGCGCTGTTGGAAAGCATGGAACAGGGGGAATTGGAGCATTGTGTGATTGAAATGAGCGTTTGCCGCGGTAGTTGCATTGAAGGTCCGGCCATTGCCCATCGTAAATATTCCCGCTTCCGGAAAAAGTTGCTGGTAGAAGACATTGTGTCTGGAGAAAAAGAACAACCGAAAGATTTTCCTGAAAAGCCGCAAGGCTACTTTGACAGAGAATTCCATGACCGTTCCATCGCGTTGCCCATTCCGACCGAAGAAGAAATTCGTGACATCTTAAGAAAGATTGGTAAGTACAGCAAGAAAGATGAATTAAACTGTACGGCTTGCGGCTATCCGTCTTGCCGTGCCAAGGCGATTGCTGTATACCAGGGCAAAGCGGAACTGAACATGTGTATGCCTTATATGCAAGAACAGGCTCGTTCCATGGCAAAAACCATTATGGATAAAGCGCCGGATGCCATCCTTGCAGTCGATGCCAATATGCGTCTGGTAGAATTTTCTACCGCTGCTGAAGTGTGCTTTGGCAAAAGCCGCGCCGAAGTAAGTCATACGCCGTTGAGCGGTGTAATTCCGGATGATGATTTTCGAGAAGTATACCAGAGTCATAAGAATATTTACGGCAAAAAAGTATATTATCCGCAGTACCAGCTTTATATGCTGCAGGATATTATTTATATGGAAGAACAGGACAGTGTGATGGGCCTGTTCCAGAATATTACCGCCGAAGAGGTCAAAAAACAGCAGCAGTATACTTTGAAGCTGGAAACAGTGGAAATGGCACAGAATGTGATTGATAAGCAAATGATGGTGGCGCAGCAGATTGCCAGTCTGTTAGGAGAAACCACCGCAGAAACTAAAGTCAGTCTGACGAAGCTGCGCAATATGATTCTCTCCGACCAGGAAGAACTGGAGCAGAAGTGATATGAAACTAAAGGTAGATGTATCCTATAAGAGCCTGAATAAATGCAATGAAGAATTGTGTGGCGACCATATTGAGCTTTTAAAAACTGATAATTCTACCATTTTAATTTTAGCCGATGGGATGGGCAGTGGCGTGAAGGCCAACATTTTGTCCACCTTAACTGCTAAAATTTTGGGAACCATGCTTTATAATGGCTCTTCCCTGGATGAATGTGTAGAAACGATCGCAAAAACGCTGCCAATCTGTCAAATTCGGCAAGTGGCATATTCCACCTTTACCATTTTGCAAATCTATGACAGTGGAGAAACCTATATTGTAGACTTTGACAGTCCCGGCTGTATTTTTATGCGGGATGGGAAGCTGTTGGAGTTACCTTTTTATGACTGCGAGGTCGCAGGTAAAAAGGTAAAGGAGTGCCGGATTTATGCCCAGGCCGGCGATTTGTTTGTGCTGATGAGCGATGGGGTCACCCATGCCGGCGTTGGTCGCTTTTGTGATTTTGGTTGGGGTTTGGACGGCGTTTCACAATTTGTGGCGCAGCACTATTCGGGCAATGAAACACCGTCCCGTGTGACAGCGGGTTTAACAGATTATTGTAAAGAATTGTATGAACAAAAACCAGGTGACGATACCACAGTAGCAGCGGTGCGCGTCATTGACAAAAAATTGGTGAAAATTTTCACGGGCCCTCCGGTAAATCAGGAGGACGATGAACGCATTGTCAAAGAATTTATGGCATTAGACGGTGCCTCGGTAATTTGCGGCGGTACCAGTGCCAATATTGTATCCCGGGTGTTGAACCGGCCGTTAGAGGTATCCCTGGAATATTTTGATGTAGATGTTCCGCCCATGGCTACGATGGAGGGAATTGATCTGGTAACAGAAGGGATTGTAACCTTAAACCGCGTCTTGCAGCTTTTGAAGCAATATAATGAAGGCAATTTGGACGCAGCCTTCTTTGCCGACTTGGACAAAAAAGACGGCGGAGCCCGTCTGGCCAAATTATTGATTGAAGATTGTACCGATATTAAATTATTTGTGGGGAGAACTATCAACGCCGCTTACCAAAATCCAATGATTCCTTTTGATTTCAATTTGCGGGTAGCGCTGATTGAACAGTTAAAGGACGCCATTGAAAAGGCTGGCAAAACGGTATCCATCACTTATGTATAAAGAGGAGTGTTATTATGCTTGATAAAGATGCAACCATCGTCGGTGTAAAACATGAGGTGTTATATCAGGTAGCAAAGCATGCTTTTGCTGGCGATTTGGAAGAAGCCAGAGATCAAATTCCATTTGATATTATTCCTGGGCCCCAGGCCAATTTTCGCTGCTGTGTTTATAAAGAACGGGAAATCATCCGTCAGCGTATCCGTGTAGCAGAAGGCCGTTCCCCAATTCAGGACAAGGAAAATCGCAATATCGTACAGGTTGTGGAATCGGCCTGTGAGGGTTGTCCCATTAACCGTTTCGTTGTCACCGACAACTGTCAGCGCTGCATGAGCCGTAAATGTCAGCAGGCTTGTAATTTCCATGCCATTACCATTCAGCGGGATAAAGCTCATATTGATACGCAACTGTGTAAAGAATGCGGCAAATGCTATCAGGCTTGTCCATACAATGCCATTGCCGATTTGATGCGCCCCTGCAAGCGGAGCTGCCCAGTGGATGCGATTACCATGGATGAAAATAAAATCGTTGTGGTGGATGAAAACAAATGCATCCATTGTGGACAGTGCATTAAAAACTGCCCGTTCGGTGCGATTATGGACCGCTCCTTTATGGTCAGCGTTATTAATTTAATCAATCAAGGCTTGCCTGTCTACGCGATGGTTGCGCCGGCTGGAGAAGGTCAGTTTGGCAATATTTCGATGGCTGATTTGGCAGAAGCAGTGAAACAGTTGGGTTTTGCCGATATGTATGAAGTTGCCTTAGGCGGCGACATGGTTGCGGAAAGTGAAGCAAAGGAATGGTTGGAAGCCTATCAGGAAGGCAAAAAAATGACCACCTCCTGTTGTCCGGCTTTTGTGACTATGGTGAAAAAGCATTTCCCACAGTTAGAGGATCGCGTGTCTACTACTGTATCGCCAATGTCGGCTATGGCGCGGTTTATTCGTGCAAAGCATCCTGGCGCTGTTACCGTATTTATCGGGCCGTGTATTGCGAAAAAGAGCGAGGTCATCGAGTCCATTACGCAGGATAACGCCGACTATGCTCTGACCTTTGAAGAATTGGATGCTATGTTGCGGGCGAAAGATATAGAATTGAAAGCCTCCGATGCCGTGCTGCAGCAGGGCAGTATTTACGGCAAAAAATTTGGTTCCTCCGGCGGCGTAACCGCTGCAGTGGTACAGGCTTTCAAAGAAATGAATGCCGATATTGATGCGAAAGTGGCGCAATGCAACGGCGCTGCCGAATGTAAAAAAGCGTTGCTGATGATGCGGGTTGGCAAGTTGCCGGAAGACTTTATCGAAGGAATGGCCTGCGAAGGCGGCTGTGTAAATGGTCCTGGCAGTATTAAACCGGAAATGCAGAGCCGGCGAGATAGAGCTGCTTTATTCAGTAAAGCAGATAATCGCGGTATTATCGATAATGTAACCCCATACTACGAAACCTTCAAATTCTCTATGCACCGGAAATAAACCTTATGAAACAGACGTTACGACTTGTGGCGTCTGTTTTTACTTTTGTCTACACAATATGGTCTTTTTCTGCTATAATCGAGTTGGAAGATGGGAAAAGCAGATTTTTTTGGTTATCTGATTTGATAATACGGAGGAGGTGCAGAAAATATGAAGAAAAAAGGAATCACAATTTTGATTGTAATCGTGATCCTAGCCATTTTGGCAGGAGCTGCTTTGCTGATTCATTCAGAATTTTACAATAAAACGATTATTGATTTGACCTACGCCTATGATACAGCCATCATAAAGCTGCCCAATGGAGAAGTGGTGCAGGGCAAGGTGGAAAGCTGGACCGATTATAAAGACGGCGATCAGCTGCAAATAAAAGTGAATGGCAAGGTTTATCTGGTACACAGCGCCAATGTAGTTTTAATTAAGGAATAAAAGGGCGTTAGCTGCGAAAATGTAGTGAGATGTGTACAGTCCAAAATCTGATATAAGACATATAATTGGTTATAGAAGGGCAAAGCGATTATCACTTAAAACGATAGAAATTTCTCTCCGATGCTCTGTGATTTTTAAAGTATTTTTGGCATAAAATGAAGCCTTGCAGTTACAATTTTTCATAACTGCAAGGCTTCATTTTCCTTTTCACTCCAAACCAGAATATGACTATTTTCCATACAGTATAATGAAAAACAGCATTTATATTACCAATCACAACAAAGCTCACCTCTTTTAAGACAGGCACGCTATTATCTCTTTGCCGTCAACAATGATTTTAGTTGGTCTGCCAACTCCTTATGAACAGCATTTAACTTTTGCAGGTTGAACTTGACGAATATTTTTGGCTTAAGATTTATACAACTGGATTATAAATTCTGTGCCAATGCCGACTTCACTTTTTACAGAGATATTCCAGCCGTGACGCTCTATGATGGTCTTTACAACAGATAAGCCCAGCCCGGCACCGCCGGTCTTTCGAGAACGGGATTTATTAACGCGATAAAAGGGCTCAAAAATAAAAGACAACTCCTCTTGCGGAATTCCATTTCCAGTATCTTTAATGCAAATTTCGCAAATGTTATCTTTGCAATTTGAAGAAATCAAGATTGCTCCACCATCTCGGTTATACTTCACCGCATTTTCTACCAAGTTGAAAAACGCTCTGTATAGTAAACTTAAATTTCCCCATACCGTAGGGCATTCGTTAAAATTTAGTTCATATTGAATATGCCTATCCTTTAAAGAAGGTGAGAGTTCAGAAAAAATGTCTGCAAAAATTGTGTCCAAAGATATTTTGTCTTTTTCAATCTGCTCCTGCTCGTCACAAAGGCGCATTAAATCATCAATAATCGCCCGTAAGCGGCTAATGTTCCGCTCAACAGTATCCAACATTTTTTCATATTCATCGGGCGTGGGCGATGGCTCCAACCGCATTACCTGAACACTGGCCTGCCTGGTGGTGAGCGGCGTTTTTAATTCATGGGCCACATTGGCAGAAAAACGCTTTTGCGTTGAAAATGATCTGCTCAGTCTTTCCAACATGATATTGAAAGAACGGCACAGGGTTCCTACTTCATCTGTTCGCTGGTCGCCGTTGACGCGCTCATCCAAATTATTTTCCGTAATCACTGTGATTTGTTCGTTTAGTTCCTGAATTGGTTTCAGCGCCCGTCTTGTGACAAAATAAACTGTTCCTGTTCCCAGTATAGAAATTACCACCAGTGAAACGATTCCCGCCGAATTAAAACTGCGCTTTGCTGCTGTCACAGTAGGAATTTCTGTCGGTGGTACTGTAGGGGAGAAAAACCCTCCTTCGGTCATTTGGGCAGGAACAATAACAAGCCCTTCACTCGATATAACTTCTGCAACTGCAGTGAGTTGTTTCCCTGCGTTATAGGAGGCCAACAGCGTAAAAGCGACGGAGCATAGTAACAAAATTGTACCAGTCATCAAAGTAAGGCGAAAACACAAAGATTTCGTTTTCATCATTGCTCATCTCCCACAAAATATCCAACGCCTCGAACATTGCGAATGAAATCCTTTTTGCAACCTATCTCGACCAATTTTTTCTTGATTGCATGAATGTGATATTTTAACGTGTCGGGGAAAAAATCCGCCTCGCTATCCCATGCGTGTTCTATAATTTCTTTTACATCTATGGTCTGGTTTTTATGGAGAACAAAATATTCTAAAATGGCGTACTCCTTTTTAGTCAGTGGAAGCTTAACCGACTCATAAGATGCAGACTTCGCTGCCATATCGATTGTAAGGCCATTACAAGTAAGAACATTGGCAATTTGGACATAAGAAATCCGGCAGAGGGTTCTGATGCGCGCCTCTAGCTCCAGAAAATCAAAAGGTTTTGTCAAGTAGTCATTTGCTCCCATATTCAACCCCTTAACTCTGTCCTCTACTGCGTTTCGTGCTGACAAAATAAGGATTTTTGCTTTGTCATCCTTCTGCCGAATCTGACGCAAAACTTCCAGGCCATCAATTACCGGAAGATTCAAATCCAGCACGATCACATCATAGTCATAGGCCTTGTAAAATTCCAAAGCTTCCTCGCCATTGTAAACCGCGTCTACAGAGTAGCTGCATTTTCGGAGACCAGCACATACAATATCGGACAACTCCTGTTCATCTTCAATATATAAAATTCTCATCGCGCAAGGTTTTCCTCCCTCTTTATAAACTGAGAGTAATAGGGGCAATTGCACGCTGCCCCTATTACTCCGTTTTCCCGCCGCTTTACGTTTGTATAAAAGTATTCGTTTACCTCTGCAACAGTACCATAAGAAAAAGATGCGGAATCAATGGTGCCAACAGGTGGTCACTGAAGGCGGCTAAAATCCATGTCAGATGCCTCCGCATCAGCGTTCATCACGCATTCTAGGGGGATGGTGTTAAAATCAAAGGTGATGTCATTGGCAGTTTGTGAGATATCCTGCGGGGAAGCAAAGGCGGTTCCGCCGCAAGCAGCTATAATAGCGATAGCAGAAGCTAGGGAAACAATTTTTTTACTTTTCGTGAAAAACATGAGATACATACTCCTTCCAAATTTTTAAATTATTTTTACAGTGTTGCAACCTGTGCTTGAAGTATATCAGATGGAAGGTTGAGAAACGGTTAGTTTTGTACCAGCAGAAAAATATTTTTCATTATCATGTTATTATATTTTACTTGAATTACTGTGCCGACTTCAAGGTGCAACGTATGAACCTCACGGAAATCAATGTTTAATTAAAGAAAAATATAGTATATTAAGAATATGAGCAGAAGAACATTAACCAACTTTTTTGGGAAAAACAGAGATAATATAGACACCTTGAATCTATGTTTGATGATAAAAACCCAATGGCGTTTAAACGTGCTGTGTCTAAAATTATGCTTGCTGTAATTAGCTCTGGGCTGTCCTTGAAAATTGATTTCCGTGGTAATTGTGTGCTGGCTGTTGACAAACTTTGGTGAAAGTTTTACAATTTGATATTGCATGGGACAAAACCTGGCTCACTGTTGTGCAAATTGGCAGTGGGCTGTTTTATTACAGAATTTTTATAAAAAGGAGGAAGTGTTTTGTCTATTGATACCAAATCCGCATTTCTAAGAGGCTTGCAAAATGGCGTGCCCATTTGCCTGGGTTATCTCTCCGTATCATTTACTTTTGGCATGATGTGTACTGAACATGGTTTGCCCTTTTGGATTGCGGTACTGATTTCGATGACCAATTTGACTTCCGCTGGCCAATTTGCTGGCACAGCTTTAATTATTAACGGTGGCAGTTTGTTGGAAATTGGTATCACAACCTTTGTCATTAATATTCGCTATCTGTTGATGTCCTTATCCTTGTCGCAGCGGATCGATTCGCAGCTTTCAATTCCAAAACGGCTCGTGATGTCCTTTGGTGTCACAGATGAAATTTTTGGGGTTAGTATGCAGTCCAAAGGACAAATTTCTGCCGCTTATTTTATTGGTTTAATGACAGCGCCTTTTTGGGGCTGGGCTTTGGGTACCTTGATTGGCGCTACCGCAGTTTCCCTGTTGCCGGATATGGTGCGCAGCGCGTTGGGTATTGCCATCTACGGGATGTTTTTAGCAGTTATTATTCCACCAGCGCGCACAGAACGGGCTTTGGCTTGGGTGATTGTCATTGCGGCGGTTATTAGCTGTTTCTTTTATTATTTGCCGTTGCTCCATCAATTATCCAGCGGCTGGGTGATTATCATCTGTGCGGTGCTTGCCAGCGGCTTTGCTGCTGTGAAGTGGCCTGTAAAAAATGATGGGGAGGAGGCCTGATAGATGGAAACCACGTATCATTATGGATATGTATTGACGGCGGTGGCTGTAATGGCTATTGTGACCTATATTCCCCGTATGCTGCCGTTGACGTTGATGCGTCGTAAAATTCAAAATTCCTTTATTCGTTCTTTTCTTTACTACGTGCCCTATGCGGTTTTGGCAGCCATGACGGTGCCAGCGATTTTATATTCCACTGCCAATATGGTTTCGGCTGTGGCGGGCTTACTGGCGGCAGTGTTTTTAGCCTATAAAAATAAAGGCTTACTGATTGTAGCCTTAGGTGCTGTTTTTGTCGTATTTGTAACAGAACGGTTGCTGTTATTTTTGTAAATGACAGGCTGTGTCATAAGATACTGAAAAGGGTAGGAAGGTGGCTTTGTGCTTGGTTTGGGAACGATGATAAATTGCGGCGGTATTATTGCCGGTGGTCTTTTGGGGCTTCTATTTGGGAATTTGCTGCAAAAACGGTTTCAGGAAATTTTAATGACTGCTACTGCCGTTTGTGTGTTGTTCATTGGAATTGGCGGCGCACTGCAAGAAATGCTGACCATCAGCAACGGCCAGCTTTCCAGCGGCGGTACCATGATGATGATTGGCAGCTTCGCGATAGGTGCTCTTTTAGGTGAATGGATGAATATTGAGCTGCGGTTGGAACAGTTTGGACAATGGCTGAAAATCAAAACGGGCAGCAGTGGAGATGCTTCTTTTGTGGATGGCTTTGTGACCGCTTCTCTGACAGTTTGCGTGGGCGCCATGGCCGTGGTGGGGGCCATTCAAGACGGCATGGAAGGCGATTATTCTATTTTGGCTGCCAAGGCCATCTTGGATTTCTTAATTATTTTGATTATGACTGCTTCTCTGGGCAAAGGCTGTCTTTTCGCGGCTGTGCCTGTGGCAATTTTTCAAGGCTTGCTCACCATTTTGGCCCGTTTTGTGAAACCCTTTATGACTGCAGCGGCGTTGTCCAATTTATCGCTGGTTGGATCTATTATGATTTTTTGCGTAGGTGTCAATTTATTATGGAATAAAGGTATTCGCGTAGCTAATCTATTGCCAGGGCTGGTGATTGCAGTCCTTTGGGCGTTTCTGTAAGCGGCAAGGCGCATTTGGAAAGGAACTATATATGAGCGAATTGGTATTGGGCGGAATCTACCGCCACTATAAAGGAAAGTTGTATCGGGTACTGTATATAGCCCGACACAGTGAAACGGAAGAACAACTGGTGATTTATCAGGCACTATACGGCGATTATGGCATTTGGGCCAGACCTTTTGCCATGTTCATGGAGGATGTGCAGATGCCCGATGGTACATGGATGCCTAGATTTTCTTTGTTGGAACAGGATAATAAATAGAGCAATAAATTTCATTTATCAATTTTTTGAGGATGTTTAGTAAAAATACTTGACATCCTTGTTCTTTTTCGATAAACTAGTCGAAGTGTTAAGCAATATAGGTTAACAGATGAGGTGAAAGGTCATGACGCTGGAGGAACGAACGAGGTTGGCCGTGTTGTATGATTTGTACAGCGGTTTACTGACAGAAAAACAGCAGAATGTCTTTGATTTGTATTATCAGTGTGACCTTTCTCTAGGTGAAATTGCGGCGGAGCAAAATATTTCCCGCACGGCAGTTCACGACTTAATCAAGCGCACCGAGCATTTGCTGGAAAAGTATGAAGCGAAGCTGCATCTGGCGCAGCGAGAGTTGGAACGCAGAGAAATTTTAGAAAAGTTGTCTGTATTAGCTGCTGGCAATGCAGAGATGTTGCAGCTATTAGAACGGCTGGGACTGGAGCCTGTTAAAGCATAAACGAGGTTGAGAGAAGGGAGGCACCCATTATGGCTTTTGATGGATTGGGCGATAAGCTGCAAGACATTTTTAAACGCATGAAGGGGCAAGGAAAGATTTCCGAAAAAGATTTAAAGGCTGTCATGCGGGAAGTAAAGGTCGCGCTTTTGGAAGCGGACGTAAACTATAAAGTTGTAAAACAGTTTATTGATAAGATTAACAGCCGTGCAGTCGGGGAAGAAGTGATGGAAAGCCTGACGCCCGGGCAGCAGGTTGTGAAGATTGTACATGAAGAACTGACCGAATTAT
This sequence comes from uncultured Peptococcaceae bacterium, assembly GCA_902462325.1. Lineage (GTDB taxonomy): Bacteria > Bacillota > Peptococcia > Peptococcales > Peptococcaceae > UBA7185. The sequence goes on along the minus strand of CABQBF010000007.1, from coordinate 6,086 downwards.
TGGGTGGCTCACAAAGCAAGCTGACCATCTCTCCCAAGCCGCCAACCGTTATTATGATGGTAGGTCTGCAAGGCTCCGGGAAAACAACCACCACAGGAAAATTGGGCCGTCTGTTGAAAAAACAGGGCAAACGTCCACTGCTGGTAGCCTGTGACGTATACCGTCCAGCCGCAATCAAGCAGTTGCAGGTATTAGGGGAACAACTAGAAATTCCCGTATTTTCGTTAGGGGATAAAATCAGTCCGGTGGATATTGCCAAAGGCGCTATCGAGCATGCCAAATCCCATGGCAACGATGTGGTAATCTTAGACACAGCAGGCCGTCTGCATATTGACGAAGTGCTGATGGAAGAACTGAAAAATGTAAAAGAAGTGGCGCAGCCTACAGAAATTTTGCTGGTGGTAGATTCCATGGTAGGGCAGGATGCTGTTAACGTAGCAGAAAGTTTTAACGAACTGCTGGATATCAGCGGCGTTGTGCTTACCAAATTGGATGGCGATACCCGTGGCGGCGCAGCTTTATCCATTAAGACCATTACCGGAAAGCCGATCAAGTTTGCCGGTATGGGAGAAAAGCTGGATGCTTTAGAGCCTTTCCATCCAGACCGTATGGCTTCCCGCATTTTAGGTATGGGCGATGTGCTGACGTTGATTGAAAAAGCACAAGAGAATATCGACCAGAAAAAAGCGGAAGAAATGCAGAAAAAAATGATGAAGGCCGAGTTTACGCTGGAAGACTATCTGGAACAGATGGATCAGCTAAAAAATATGGGCAACATCAACAGCATGATGGAAATGATTCCAGGCATGAGTAAAAATAAATTAAAGGATTTGCAGGTCAGCGATAAAGATTTAGGTCAGACCAAAGCCATCATTCTTTCTATGACGCCGGCTGAGCGGCGCAACCCGAAGATGATTAACGGCAGCCGCCGTAAACGAATTGCCGCTGGGTCTGGCATGAAAGTGCAGGATGTGAACCGATTGCTCAAACAGTTTGAACAGTCGCAGATGCTGATGAAGCAGTTTGCTGGCATGGCTTCCGGGAAAAAAGGTAAAAAAGGCAAGCTCAAATTGCCGTTTCTATCATAAAAAAAACGCATGATAACTTGAAGTAGTTAGAGGAGGTGAAAATCATGGCAACAAAAATCAGATTAAAAAGAATGGGCGCTAAAAAAGCTCCATTTTATCGTATTGTTGTAGCGGACTCCCGTTCTCCAAGAGACGGTCGTTTTATTGACGAAATTGGTACTTACGATCCAAACCGTCAGCCGGCTGCAATTGAAATCGATGCTGAAAAAGCACAGAAATGGCTTGGTACTGGCGCACAGCCTTCCGATACAGTAAGATCTCTGTTAAAACAGGCTGGCCTGTGGAAATAAGGAGGGATTTTCGTGTTAGCGTTAGTGGAGCACTTAGCAAAATCCTTGGTTGATCAGCCTGAAGCAGTCAAAGTGACGCAGGTTGAGAATGGCAAAGAAATTACCATTCATTTAACCGTGGCCCCGGAAGATATGGGCAAGGTAATCGGAAAACAAGGCCGTATTGCCAAAGCAATTCGCACGGTGGTCAAAGCGGCTGCTGTAAAAGCAAATAAAAAAGTTACAGTAGAAATTATGGAATGAAATGAAGCCGACTGTTGGCAAGATAATCAGCGATGATACTTGTCATTGGTCGGTTTTTATATTATAATAACGTGAATATCTTGAAAAATTTGAGGAGGCAATACCAATGGATAAAATTCAAATGATGGGGAAACTGGTCATCAAGCAGGTTGTAACTGACAGCTATAAGCAAAAAGCCGGTCAGCAGGTGCAGGTAGAAGTGGATAAAATTGATAACGATATTAAAGTATATGATGAAAATATGCAGAAGGCTATCACCAAATTGACGTTAAAGGGCGATCCTAATGTGGAAGTTTACCGCCGTCAGTTTGGTGCAGAAAAAGAAAAATTGGTCGCTTATAAAGAGCAATTGATGGCAAGCTTGCAGGCAATTTTAGATTTGCCCGATGGTGAAATTGTGGAAACAGGCGAAGGGAATTTCCTGCAGGAAGTAAAAGTGGGAGAACCGTTTACCGCCAACGTAAGCTGCGAAATCATTTTAAAAGATGATATCGTTATGGCTATCAATCCGCAGGAATAAGCTATGGAACAGAAAAAAATTCGAATCGGAAAAATTGTCAATTGCCATGGTATCAAAGGGGAACTATTGTTATTACCGCTTACCGATGATAATCGTCGTTTTAAAAAGCTGAAAAAGGCTCTGTTGGAGCTGCCAGGTACCCGCTACGAAGAAGTAGAAGTACAGTCTGTTCGGGAACATAAAGGAAATATTTTATTAACGCTAGCCGGTGTCGATGACCGCAACAAAGCAGAGCGATTGAAAAATCTATATCTTTGTGTCAATCCAGAAGATGCTGTAAAACCGAAAGGCTCTTATTTCATTTATGAAATTGTAGGGTTGGACGTTTACGAAAACGATGTGTGCCGTGGCAAAGTGACTGCCGTTTTACAAAATAGCAGCACCGATTTATATGAAGTGCAGTATGAAGACGGTGTATTTTATTTGCCTGCTCTAAAATCGGTAGTCAAATGTATTGACCTGGAGAAAAACCGCATGGATGTAGAAATTCCAGATGGCTTGTTAGATTGAGGCAGCAATGATGGACATAAAAATATTTTCCCTATTTCCTGAAATGTTTACTGGCCCCTTAGGCAGCAGCCTGTTGGGAAAAGCGCGCAGCAAAGATATTTTAAATATCGAGGTGATTAACTTTCGGGAATATTCCACCAACAAACATCGTGCAGTGGACGATTATCCCTTTGGTGGCGGAGCTGGCATGGTGCTGCAGCCAGAACCGGTGATTTCTGCTCTGCGCAGCAATCTCAATCTGCAGGATCCGGATACTGAAATTATTCTCATGTCGCCGCAAGGTAACGTATTTAATCAGGAAGCGGCCTGTCAACTGTCACACAAAAAACAGTTGGCTTTTATCTGCGGTCATTATGAAGGCTTTGATGAGCGCATCCGTGCTTTTGTAACTCAGGAATATTCTATCGGCGATTATGTGCTGACCGGCGGCGAACTGCCGGCCATGGTAATGATTGATGCTATCAGCCGTCTAATTCCCGGCGTGATTAAGGAGCAGGAATCCTACGAGGAAGATTCCTTTTACCATGGCTTGTTGGAATATCCTCATTATACTCGCCCGCAAAATTTTGAAGGCATGGAAGTGCCAGAAATTTTATTGTCAGGCCATCACGAAAATATCCGCAAGTGGCGCAAAAAGGAATCGCTGCGCCGTACTTTATTGCGCCGTCCTGATTTGCTGGAGAAGTATGAGCTGAATCAAGAAGAGGCGAAAATGCTGGAGGAAATCAAAGCCGAACTGTAGGCGAAAAAAGTTTTTATTGCTACAGCCATTGTTTTCAATCTGCTTGTGTACATGATACTTTTGAATGATGCAGTATTTGTTCTGCAAAAAATGCAGAAGTCTTTATATGGTTTGCAATCGCTACGTATAGCGTGATGCAAGTTTGAACAGAAGAAAAGCGTTCTGTTGTGCTGTAAAGCTTTTACAGCATATCAGAACGCTTTCTCTTTTGTACAGCTCGCTTTTAGAAACGAAATGTGTCAGTCTAAAATTTGTACGCCAACGCCCACTAAGCCCGGCCCTACATGAACACCCAAGCAACAACCCAGCTCGCCTTCAATAAACATTGCAGGATTTGGCAGCCGTTTTAAAACCTCATCGCGGATGGAGGCGGCATCGTTTAACCCCATTTGACCGCTGCCAATCAAAGCGATATTATATTTTTTGGCGTTTCCTGCAAATTTTACAGCCAAATCAATAATTTTTTTCAGCGATTGCTGCCGTCCCCGCACTTTAGCGACTGTATAATAAACACCTTCTGCGTTACAAGATATGATAGGCTTTAAGTTCAGTGCTGTGCCCAGCATGGCAGTCACCAAACCGATACGGCCGCCCTTTTGCAGATATTCCAATGTATCCAGACAGTAAAAAACTTTGGACTTGCTGGTCTGCGCAATTAAGGTTAGTTTTAGCGTGTGCCAATCCATACCTTCTGCAATATATTCGGCGGCTTGGATCGCAGAAAATCCGCTGCCAATGGCAATATTTCTGGTGTCATAAACAAAAATATCCAAGTCTTTCATATTGCTGGCTAACAGCGTGAGCATATTATGCGTGCCGCTGAGTCCGCTGGAGATTGTGACAACCAGTACCTTATTATAGCCTTCGGTCCGAATTTGGTCTAATGCATGCAGCACGGATTCTGCACTGGGCAGAGATGTTTTGGGAATTTCCAGGGGCAATCGCTGATATAGCTCCCGTGCCTTTAAATCAATGCCGTCGTCATATTCGCCATCGCTGAATATGATGCGCAGCGGGGCGACAAACATGTGATATTTTTCAATTAGTTTTGGCGGCACGTCAGTGCCAGAGTCAATCAAAATTGCGATTTTGTCAGTAGACATTTACTGCACCTTCTTTTCTGTAGAATCTGTATTTTGATGCTCCTGTGAATGCAGGACAATAATTTTTTGCGTAAAAATTTTGCTGACAAAGGATGTACAAGCCATCTGCAGTCCCAGTCGTTCTAAAGGGATTTGCTCTGCGGGCGCAGGAATTTTTCCTGTAGACCAGCACTGGTATTTTTCAATCATGGCATGCAGCGCTTCCTCCAATTCCTGACAGAAGGAATCATAGGCAATACGCATGCCGTCAATTTCTGTCTGCAAAAAGATGCCTTCCTTGATTTCTGGAATTAAGAGAACCTGTTTTAGAATCGTGATGACAATTAAATGAGACAGGTGAATGCGTTCATATTTCTTTTTATTGGGTTTGGGCATAATATTTAATTTGACATAATTATTAATCATAGCCGATGTAATGACTTTGTTGTCGCTCTGCCCAACTAAGGGTGATAAATATCGTTCAATGAGTGTAATCACTTGATCCATGTAAAGCTCAATATCAGGCAGTTCCTCCCAACGGGGAAGCCGGTACTGCTGTAGCTCTTCAATCCAAGAGAGGAGTTGTTGTTCTGTATCTGGCATGATATCCCTCCTTATGATATCAATATTAACGCAAATACTAGCATTCGTCAATCTGGTTTTTAAAACTAGATGATAAAAATATAGGAAAAAGGAATATTATTGCTATGATTTTCCCATACTAGAGATAGAAGGGAATTTTAAATTTCCAAGTTTATTAAGGAGGTTATCAGGATGACAGTAGAGTTTCAAACTAGCAAAACTAGGGAAAATTTGATGAGGGCGTTCGCGGGGGAAAGCCAAGCCCGTAATCGGTACACCTTTGCAGCGGAGCAGGCTAATGAGGCAAAACTGCGTGTGTTGGCGGAAATTTTTAAATTTACGGCTGACCAGGAACGAGCCCATGCCAAAGTATTTTATGATCATTTAACCCAATTGGCTGGACAGAATATTACAGTGGATGGCACCTACCCTATTGATATTGCCGATAACATGTTGGATTTGTTGAACATGGCCCATCACAATGAGATGGAAGAATTTGAATCTGTATACCCAATGTTTGCGCAGATTGCCCAAGAAGAAGGTTTTGCCAAAGTAGCGGCTTCTTTTAAAATGATTGCCCAAATTGAACAGACCCATGCCAAACGATTCCAGCATATGGCGCAATTGGTGGAACAAAATCAGTTATTTGCTTCTAACGGGGAAACGGTGTGGATGTGTTTGAACTGTGGGCATTTGCATACCGGAAAACGAGTACCGGAGCAGTGTCCCGTTTGTCAGCATAATCAAGGATTTTTTGTGCCGCTTTCTATGGCGCCGTGGACCTGCTAACCATTTTGCAGCGTTTTGCAGCGCTGCAGATACATATGGAAAAATCAAAATGAAAAACATACAGTTTTTTTATGAAAAATTTAAAAAATGTACATTAGTCAATGATGTGAGACTGAAAAAAGTGAAAAAGTTCAAAGTATAATAGAATGGTTTTGCTGATGCAGGGAAGGCGGAGCCTGACCGAAATCAGCAAAATCGGGCGGCCTTTAACGCCTCCCGTTTCTGCACAGGCGACATCCA
>CABQBF010000006.1 GCA_902462325.1 uncultured Peptococcaceae bacterium | reverse complement strand
TGGGAGATTTTTGGTAATGCCCTTTACTCTAGTATATCCTATGTTGGAGCGGTTGACTATATATTTCAACTTAACAGAACCATGAAATAGAACAGGAGAATGTTACATGATTGAACTGGAAGGGATGCAGGATGATCAAATCAAATTAACTTTGGCCAAGCTATTGCCGAAAGGCCATAAGGATATGGGGGAGATGCCCATTTTATTTTTTAATATTCGATTGCTGGACGGTACCCGCATTGGCCATTGTGATTTACGGGTGGGCGACAGCAAACAGACGGAGGTGCTGGGGCATCTGGGCTATGAGATTTTTGAGCAGTATCGGGGCCATCATTATGCGGTGCGGGTTTGCCGGTTGCTGATGGATTATGCCAAACGGGCTCATATGGAGCATGTGGAGATTACCTGCGATATCGACAATTATCCGTCTATTCGCACCTGTGAGCTGTTGGGTGCGCAAAAGCTGGGCATGATTGCGGTGCCGCCGGATAATATTGAATTTGATAGAGGGAGCCGCTTGAAATATCGCTATCGGATAATGCTGTAAATTGTTTACAGAAAAATAGAACATACTGTTGACTTTTTAGAAGATTTTGATTAAAATGAAAACAGATTTTAGAAAAATAACTGGTAAAGGCCATAATTCGCAGAACAACGACAAACTCCTGATGGTTTCGTTTTGTTCTGCATTTTTTGTAGTGTGGATAATCAGAAAACGTATCAATCAGTGTATCAATGGTATGGGAGAATGCAGGTATGATTCATTTTATGGTGGATTGGGAAAATATACAGCACAATGGCTTGCAGGGCAGTCAATATCTGTGTAAAACGGACAGCGTTACGATTTTTTACAGCGGCGCCTGCAATCGCATAGAACAGGGCGATTTGGAAAATCTTTTGCATTCCGGCTGTGAACTGCAAATTTGTAAGCTGGTGCGCACCGGCAAAAATGCGCTGGATTTTTATATTTCTTCCAGAATTGGCGCGTTGTTTGGCGGCGGCTATGAAGGGCATGTGGCCATTGTGAGCCGCGATAAGGGGTTTCAGGCTGTGCAGGATTATTGGGCGCACTGCGCGACGCCCCATCGCAAAATTGTCATTTGTCCCAGCCTGGAAACTTGCATTGCAGCGGTTCATGAACATTCGGAACGGCGGAAACATATCCAGCGAGCGCTGCAGGTGGTCAATTTAGAAACGGAATTTCAAAAATATAACGAAAAACAGTATGTCCGCCAAGAGGCCGAGCGATTGTTTACAGATACAGCCTATCAGGGGTGGCTGGAGCAGATTATAGAACTGATGCAGCACAAAAACGGGCAAAATCGAGCAATTTATTTGCAGGCTTTAAAGCAGTTTGGCAGAAATGATGGTTTGGAGATTTACCGCAAGGTGAAGCAATGGAGATTGGAACAAGAAAGGGAAGGGAGATAATTTTTATTTATCAGAGAGATGTGTGATTATCTATAGCTATAAAAGTAATAAGGGATAAATCCATTTTGTACTGTTTTGGCACGTACAAAATGGATTGTAGAGTGAAGATTATTAGGCAGCAAATATGAAAGCGCTTTGTGCGAGCATTATTGATTGATATGTTTAGTTAAGGAAATGGCAGACTGGATAAAGGTTTGGTGAACGTCATTGCTTAAAAATTCTTTGGATTTCGGATAGACTAAATAAAATGTGGTGAAGGGTAAGTCATAAACTGGAATATGTACAAATTCTTTTTCTTGAAAGAGTTGATTTGCGGAATATTTTGGAATAATTAGGACAGTACCTTTTTCGCGCATAAATTTTTTGTGAATTTCAACATTGCTGGAAATGTGTAAGCAGAGTTGATGTAAGTTCTTGCTATAATAAGAATAATCAAGAATGGTATGTTTTAATTGTGATATTTCGTTGTAGGTGCATTGGGAATTGGAAGCCAATGCATTATTTTTGTGCATAACGCATACAAATGAGTCGGTATAAAGCGGCTGAAACTGCAATAAGGAGGAATGTGCGACTTTGAAATCAGTGATTTCGGGAGCGAGTTCATCAGAAAAGCCGAATAAACCGAACGTTAATTTATCATGGAGTAATGCATCGAAAATTTCTTCAACCATCATTTCTCGAGTAAACATGATTACGTTTGGGTAATTCTCTTGTATTTGAAAAATTAGGTCATGTAAAATGGTTTTGGTAATAAGATTTGCTGCACCGATGGAGAAAACTCCGTGAGGCGCATTTTTTTTGCGCGAAAAATAGTTTAACAGTTCTTGATGGCGTTCCATAATCGGAATGGCCTGGCTTAAAAAAAATTTCCCATCATCAGTCAGGTCTACGCCTCGGTGAGACCGGAGCAGCAGCTTGGCATTCAATTCCTGCTCTAGCTGTTTAATGGATTCACTTATTGTTGGTTGGCTAATAAATAATCGTTTGGCGGTTTTATTGATAGAACCGGTTTTGGCAATATCAATGAGATAAGCAAGTTGTTCAAATTTCATAAGGAAATGCCTCCTGTATAGCGCATGAAATATTATTAAAAAATAGTATAACATGAAATCAGATATAGGTGTATATAGATATAAAAAATGCAAGAACTTTATTCTATTGGATATCGTTATTACCGATAACTTGACGGTGAATTGCTGCTTTTTTCTATTGGACAGATAACATCAATAATTCTATAATATATATAACAAATAATTTTTATTTATAAAAAAGGAGAGAGGACAATGTTAAGACGCAAAGGATTAACTGAAAAATTATTGATGCTTGGTATTGACGGTATGGACCCGCGTTTCACCAGACGTTTGGTGAAGGAAGGCAAAATGCCTAATGTGAAAAAAATGATGGAGTTGGGCGCTTGCCGTGACGACCTGATGCTGTTGGGTGCAAATCCGACAATTACGCCGCCTATGTGGGCAACGTTGGCAACTGGTGCGTATCCTATGACGCATGGGGTAGAAGATTTTAATTTGTCTGGAGAAGATTTAGAGATTACTTATACAGCAATTTATTCTCATTATATGAAAGCGCAGCCGTTGTGGAATATAACAGCCGAAGCAGGGAAAAAAACGGTAGTATGGCACTGGCCCGGCGGAGCATGGCCTCCAACTAGCGACAGTCCTAATTTAATTACAGTAGATGGTTCAAGTCCAGGCGCTGTATGTTCGGTGTCTTCTGCAAAAGATTTTGATACGGTGTTTATTGCCAGTACAAAAGCAGAAAAGCCATCTTGGATGCCGTATTCTATTCGGGAATCTAAGCTGCAGGGGGATGAAAAATTAAAGTTTTTGGGATTACCGCAGAAATCTTCCCAATCTCCAGAAGCAAAAGCAATGATGAAGAAATATTTGGAAGAATACGCCAGCTTGATTCATGTAGAGGACTATGATACACCGGCCCATTTCATTACAAACTCTATTCAGTTTGAGAAACCGGAAAAAGAATTCAGTGGGAGAGGTATGATGTGGGATTTGGCTGATTTCCCGACCACCTGCTCTATCTCACCAATTTATCCGCCACAACAGTGGGGCTTTGCAGTACCTGACGGTGCAAAGGAATTTGTGATGCTCACATTTGCCGGACAGATTGTACGGTACTGTTTGATTTTGAAAGACGAAAACGGAAACTATAATCGTATTGCCATGTATGCGGATAAGTCCAAGGATGAACCGATTGCTGTGTTAGAGAATGATGTTTTCACACCATATATAATGGATGTGGCTCCAAAGGCAGATGGAACTATGGAACCGGTACATCGTACCTTTCGCGTATTGGAAATTGCAGAAGACGGCAGCTATGTACGAATTTGGGCCTCCCGTGCAATGTCCTGTGTCAATGATTCTGTATGGCATCCGAAATCGTTGTTTAAAGAACTTACAGATAAGTTTGGACAACTGGTGCCAACCAGTCAGATGACAGGAAATGATCCAGATTTGATTTTAAAATGTAATCAGCCGCAATGGGAAATGGCAGCTGATTGGCAGTCTAAGTGTCTACATTATCTTATTCAAGAACATGGCGTGGAAGTTATTTTTTCTCACTATCATGGACCAGATTTACAGGGACACAACTATATGAAATATTTGAAGGAACGCTCTACGTCAAAAATTAGTGAAGCACAGGCCGTGGAATATATGGAAGCCACTTATAAATTGACAGATGATTATATTGGCAGTTTCCTGGGTTTAATTGATGAAGGATGGACAATTGTGGTCTTTTCGGATCATGCACAGATTTGTCCAGAACAAGAAGTACATGTAATTGGTGAAAATTGTGGCGTTTGTGTAGATCCATTTAGAAGTATGGGATATACCGTGATGAAAAAAGATGAACAGGGCAAAGATTTGCCAGAAATAGACTGGAGTAAAACGAAGGCCATTCAAACACGTTCTAATAGTATTTATATTAATTTGAAAGGTCGGCAGCCGCATGGGATTGTAGACCCGGCAGATAAATATGAGTTGGAAGAACAGATTATCACAGATTTGTACAACTATAGAGATAAAAAAACAGGACATCGTATTGTATCTTTAGCATTGCATAGCAAAGATGCAGTATTATTGGGCTTAGGTGGGGAAAACAGCGCAGATATTATTTTCTTTGTGCATGATGACTATTGCTATGACCATGGCAATGGATTGTCTACCGCTTGTGGTTACAATGATACAAGTTTATCTCCGATTTTCCTGGCGGCAGGCGCTGGTATCAAACAGAATTTCCGGACTTCTCGTTATGTGCGTGAAGTTGACGTTGCTCCAACAGCAGCGGTGTTGTTAGGTGTTGATATTCCGGCAGAATGTGAAGGTGCGCCTGCTTATCAGATTTTGACGGAAAAATTGTAGTGGATTAAATTCTATACATTTTTGATACAAAAAAATAATAATGTAAATGGTGGAGATATGGAGTAAAAACTCTATATCTCCACTTTTTTATTACATAATTTTACAAATCTGAATTTTCTTAAATTCTATAGAATAAAAAATGAAATAATTAAATTTGCTGCTGGTTATTTATAATCAGCAGCAAACACTACAACGTGGCTATAATAAGTTTTGTGCAAAAAGGGGGTACTGATTATGAGGCAAGAAAATGCTTCTACATCAACTTATATTAAAGTGGTTATTGTTTTATTATTTATGTTTGGATTTAGATTTTTACCGCCTCTTGGGGACATTACTCCTTATGGAATGGCTGTATTAGGTATTTTAATTGGTGCAATTTTGGGTTGGAGCTTTGATGGAAAGTGTATGTTGCATACCTCCTTGCTGGCCCTGGTAGCGCTTGCTACAACGGATTATCCTGGTGGGATTAATGCTATTTGTACAAACTTGATGGCATCGTCTTCTCTGATTGTAATGTGTATGGGTATGGTTATGGTTGGAGGATTGGTGGACGCTGGTGTGGATAACTATCTAATTGCAAAAGTTATGAATATTAGTTTTGCGAAAGGGCGGCCTTGGGTGATTACTTTTATTCTGGTATTTGCGCCATATATTTTGTCCATTTTTATCATGAATTCTGCATTAATTCTGTTCTTGCTGCCTGTTTATGCAAAAGTATTTAAGGAAGCAGGGTATAAAGTTGGAGATAAGTATGTTTTGCATGTATTTATTGGTGCAATGGTAACGGCTTGTGCATCTATGTATATCTTTCCATTTTTAGGCATGCCGCTTGCATTTGGCGGTATGGTGCAGGCATATACTGGCGTTATGTGGACATATGCAGAATATATGATGACAGTTACTGTATTTACGTTTGTTTTAGCAGCTGGATATACCGTATTTATGCGTTTAATTCGTTGCGATGCTTCAAGAATTACAAGTTTAGATTTGAACGTATTTGGAGATCCGAAGGCACCAGTGAGCCGATATCAAAAAAGTGTTTTAATATGCATGTTATTATTTATTGTCGGTTCTGTCATAATCAGTTTTGGTGGTATGTTGGACACTCCAGTGACTAATTTTATGAATCAGATTGGTGTTTTTGGTTGGATGTTCGTAATTTTAGCAATTATGATGATTGTAAGAGTAGATGGGAAGCGCCTGCTGAATTTATCTGTGGCCACAGCAAAAGGGTTTTCTTGGGACTTAATTCTTTTAGTTGCAAGCGCTACGTTAGTAGGTGGTGCTTTGACATCTGAAGCTAGCGGAGTCGGTGTACTCCTAACAAAACTAGCAGCACCGTTATTGACTGGGTTGAATGCGTATGGTGTGGCAGCAGTTCTGTTCATTTTAGTACTACTCGCAACGAATTTTTGTAACAATATGGCAGTGATGATGATTGGGTTTGCATTAATCGGCTCGTTGATAGCTGGAGGATTAGCGGTAAATGGCTGCATGTTAGCTGCAGGTACTATTATTTTCAGTCAGCTGGGTTATTTATTACCATCCTCAAGTATGTGGGGCGCAATTTTGCACAAAGCAGAACTGGTTACTCCAATGGCCGTTTATAAAAATGTGTTACTGGCTCTGCTTTATATTGTTATAGTTACTTTGGTAGTATTTATTCCACTTTGTTTAGTTGTATTTTAAATGGGATTTTGCGCGTGGGATTCAGAAAAATACAATGTTTGGCGGTTTAAAGCTGAACGTTGAGATAAAAACAGAATATTGCTAATGCTGAAGTGTTTTTGGATGGCATTGCTTCAACATTTTTATTATAAGAAAACCGAACCTCAAAGATGAGATTCGGTTTTCTTATTTGAATAATATGATAAATACTTGATACAACTGCTCAAAAGTTATCGTTGTGCTATTATTTATCTAATGGCCAGAACTGAATGCCGCCCTGTACAAATCTGACATTGTCGTAACCGGCATTGTTAAGAATTAACTGACCTTCAAAGCCACGAGTGCTCAGGATACAGAAGACAACCACTTCTTTATCTTTTGGCACTTCGTTGGCACGAGCCCGCAGTTCTTCGATTGGGATGTGCAGCTGATTTTTAGCTGGAATTGGCTTCTGAGACCGTTCGTGGGCGGTACGCAGATCCACAAATACTACGTCGTCGCTGTCCAGCTTGGATTTGAATTCTTCATAACGCATGTCGTGAGCTTTACCGTCGATGGTATTCTTCATCACGTTGGCTGCGTTGGTCAGGTTTTCCATAGCGGAGGACAATGGCGGAGCGTAGCTCAGATCCATATTGGCCAAATCATCTACGGTAGCGCCGAAGGTTAAAGCGGCAACCATGGTATCGATACGTTTGTCAACTTTACCAGGGCCGACAATCTGTACGCCCAGGATTTTTCTGGTTTTGCGGTCGGCTAACAGACGGGTCATGATTAATTTTTTGCCTGGCATAAAGTGGGTGATATCTGGACCGGGAACGATGCAGGTTACAGTATCATAGCCCAACTGTTTAGCAACCCGTTCCGATAAACCGGTAGCCCCTAAGGACCAGTCAAACATTTTGCAGACTGCGGTATTCAGCACGCCCTTGTGGGTATCGTCGCCGCCAGTAACATTGTTGCCGATAACACGGCCCTGACGGTTGGCGGTGGAGCCCATCGGCGCATAAACCCGCTGACCCGAAATCAGGTTGGTGGTCATAACACAGTCGCCTGCTGCATAGATGTCTGGGTCGCTGGTTTGGCAATGATCGTTGATGATGATAGCTTTTTCTACTTCCAAGCCGGCGTCTACAGCTAATTTTACGCATGGACGAACGCCAACGGCAACCAGTACTAACTGTGCGTCTACGTCGCCTTTGTTGGTCTGTACGCCCGATACCTTGCCTTCTTCATTGACCAGGATTTTTTCAACCTTGGTATCCAGCATAAAGTTCAGGTCTTCGCCTTCCAGGTAGTTTTGGAAAACTGCGCCCATTTCAGGGTCTAATACCTGTGGGAAAATGGAGCTCTGCATTTCGATGATGGTAACGTCTAAGCCCCAGTTGGCAAAGGCTTCGGCGCATTCCATCCCGATTAGACCGGCACCGATTACAACGGCGCTGGAAACGCCTTCCGCTTTGATGTAATTCTGCATGTCAACGGCGTCTTTTGGTGTTTTCATGCCGAATACGCCTGTGGCGTTGATGTTTTCCATTGGCGGCTTGAAGTTTTCTGCGCCGGTAGCCAGCACCAGCTTGTCATAAGGCAGTACCTTCACTTCGCCGGTTTTTACGTCTTTTGCTTCTACAGTTTTTTCTGTCCGGTTAATTTTGGTAGCTTCCCAGCCTAACAGCGTGTCGATATCCTTCGTTGCTTTCATAAACTCAGGTGTGCGCACAGCTTCCCAAGAGGTTGTCATTAAGTCGTTAATATCTTTTACTGTTGCGCCCAGGAAATAGGGCAGACCACAGCCACCGTAAGAAATCCATTCGCCTTTTTCAATCAGGGTTACCTGAGCATCTGGATTGCATCTTTTTGCTCTTGCCGCTGCTTTAGGACCAGCAGCAACCCCACCGATTACTACGATTTTTAAATCTGACATGATGAGATCATCTCCTTTATATAACTATCTTGATTATAACGCGAACGATAAAATAAAACAATGGGAATTCCCTATGGAATATAATGAATTATTTTAATTATAGGCAGAGGGTGAATTAATAATAAATTTCACATTCTTTTTTCTATCGATGTGCAAGTATGTTATTCCCATATGGAGATTTTTTTAGTATAATACAAGGGAAGAAAAGGACTGGCTGTGTGAAGTTGAAATCAGAAACGTGATAACTGTAGAAGCTAAAAATTACAAAAAAATTACAAAGTAAAGCAGGAAATTAGGCGAAACATATCGAATTTTAAAATATTATGCAGCAGTCGGATATTTTTTACAGACTACAAAGGAGAGAGGGGTTTGACATGCAGTACAAAAAGAAATTGTCAGTGATAGTCCTGCTGGCTTTTGTTCTGACTATGGTTGTTCCGGTCAGCACTTTTGCCGCTGGGTTTTCTGACGTACCAAGCAATCATTGGGCCATTCAACAAATTGACCGTATGAATGCACGGGGGATTATTGGAGGATATGAAGACGGGACTGCAAGACCAAATAATCCGGTAACGCAATTTGAAGCCATCACTATGGCTACCAGAATTATGGGCTTACAGTATAATGAATCGACAAGTCAGGGGACTTATCTGCCGTTTAAATATCCGGACTGGACTGGTGCATATGGTGTGGCTGTGATTGCCTACGAGGCAGGTCTGGTAGATGCCAGCGACTTCAATCACAGCGCTGCCGCAAGTCGGGAATGGATTGCCAAGCTGTTAATTAAAATCATGAAGGCGGAAAGTGAAGTAAACAGTGTGGCCAATGAAACCTTATCCTTCGGGGATACCAATTCCATTGGTAGCAATTATCTGAATTATGTAAAATTGGCTTATGACAAGGGTTTAATCGGCGGCTATACCGATGGTACCTTTAAGCCTAAAAATACGGTCACCAGAGCAGAAATGGCAGCGTTTTTATGTCGGGTAGAGGATAAATTGGCTGCCGACACAGAAAATGTAGTGCGCGGCAAGGTTACTGCTGTAAGTGGTGTTAATGTTACTATTGCCGGTACTGATGGTAAAAGCTACAGTTTATATGCCACAACCAACAGCGTATTGTATGATAAAAGCTGTAAAAAAATTGGCGTGACTGGCTTAGCGGTGGGAGATTCGGTTTATGCTGTTTATAAAAACAGTTTGCTGAATTATCTGGAAGTACGCACAGAAGAATATGCCGCCAATACCAATACAACGGTGGTGACCAATCTGAGCGGTACCATCGACTCCATCATTACTGCGAAAAACACAATTGTGGTCAGCGATGAGGATGGTCAGCTACAGACTGTCATCGTGGATAAAAATACAAAAATCAACAAAGATGGCAGCACCATTGCGCTGGCGTTTTCTGATTTGATGACTGATATGAATGTGCGGATTTCCGTCGATAAGGACGACCAGACAGCAAATCAGATTATCATTGATGAAACCTCCGACGGACAAAAGGGCGGCACCATTTATAATGTGGATGTTTATAACAATCGTATTACCATTGATGAAAAAACAGGTCTGCGCACCTATCGGATGTCTAAAAATATTGACGTCAGCATTTCCGGTATGCTGACTGCTACGCCAAGCAGCCTGAAGGAAGGCGATTTGGCCACCTACACCATTTCTGAAGGCGTGATGGTTGCCATTGCAGTGGGTGGCAGCAGCGATAATTATGGCGGAACTGCCAAAGTAAAATCTATTGATACAACCAATCGAATTATCAACTACGTTACTTCGGGCAATGAACTGAAAGCGGCTTACTATAGCAGCGGTTTAGCAGTAAAGTTTAAAAACGGTGATACTGGCACAGTCAGCGATTTGCAAGTAGGCGACAGCATCAGTATTACAGTGGATAATAATCAGGTTACAGCAATCTCTGTAACGAACAGGAATCAGACAGAGGGTGCCTTGAAAGGTACAGTGTATTCCGTAAATACTGTAGATGATTATATCATTATCACGACCAGCAATAATAATAAAGAAACCTATGATTTGGCCGATAACGTAAAAGTAACTTTGTATGGTGATACTTCGTCTTTGGGCCGCTTGAGCAAAGGCATGAAAGTAGAGCTCACCTTGCAGAATAATGAGGTTATCCGTATTAAAGCCAATGATATGGTAGAAGGTGTAGTAAAAGCAGTGAATAACAGTGCCAAAACCATTCAAGTGACAACCGACAGCGGTACAGAAATTTATGATGTATCCAGCGACGTAGACATCTACTATTACAGAAGCACCTCGTCTCGGTTGAGTTCCATCAGCATTGGCGATACAGTTAGCATGAAAATTGTCAATGATTTGGTAACGGAAATTAAAGTGAACGAACAGGTGAACATGACTGTTGTGGATGTATATTCGAATGGCAACTGGGTTCGTTTGCAGGACGAAAACGGCAACAGAGTCAGCGCATATCTGGATGACGTGGAATTAATCGTAGAAGGCGTTCACAGCTCTTACATCCGTGATATCAGTGTAGGCGATGAAGTGGTGGCAACCTTTGCCGGCAGCACTTTGAACAAGTTGGAAGTATCAACAGGCTCTGTGAAAGGTGAAGTGACAAAAGTAAATACTTCTACCAACACGTTAACTGTGAAGACTTTCAGCAATGATAGCAGAACCGTACAGTTTAACAGTAGCATTTCTGTGGTGAAGAATGGCGCCAGCTACAGCAGTATCAGCGCTATCAGCGTTGGAGACCGTATCCTTGTGGATTCCAGCTCCAGCAGCAAAAAGACCATCACGGTTATGAGCAGCAAAACAGGCGTAATACGGTACGCTACCAGTGGTTATATTCAATTCCTGTCAGATGATTTAGGATATTCTTATACTACCATCAATGGCTGTTACTGCCATTACAAAAACTCCACTTCTCAGTTTACTTTGGCAAATTTGACTGCTAGAAGTGACAGTGTTACCATTTACTTCACAGACCGCAATCATGTTTATGAAGTGGTAAAAAATTAATCGAATAGAGATTTAAAAAACAGGACTATCAGATTTCGTGCATGTTAAATCTGATAGTCCTGTTTTTGTCTTGCTATGAAAGTGATTAAATCCGCGAATTCCGTTTACGTAATAGCTGGGCTAGCTTTGCTTTTCCGTCCGGGTTCGCGTCAACATATGTATAATGCTCGCCTATAAGTTCTTGTAGTTGTTCTTGGTTAATGTTTACGGCTCTGGCCAGATATACAATATCATCAATGAGTTCACTCAGTTTAATGTAGCCCATTTCCCGCAATCGTTCATTATACCGGTGAGAGACAAAGGTACCTTTGGCAGGAGTCGTAACGACATATCCCTCTTGTTCTAGCTCTGTATAAGCCCGCCTAGTTGTGATGACACTAACCCCAAGTTGCTGTGCTAATGCTCGCACAGAAGGTAATGGTTCGCCTTCTGCTAGTTCGCCTTTTACAATTAATTGTTTAATCTGCTCCGCAATTTGTTCATATAAAGCAACTCCGGAGGAGATGTTTGTATGGATATCCATAGTCATCTATCCTTTCACTGTATATATTATACACAATAACAGTATGCGAAAATTTTTTTTTTGTCAAGAGTGATTTTTATATTGACATAACTGTATATATACGATATAATAACAGACATGAACAAAAGATAAACGAGGAGGTGTGTGAATGATGGATGAAGAGGCCCGTCAAATCAGAAAGGAATTATTAGAGGCACAGAGAGCAAATATTATTATGCGGCGGGCACAACGTCAGGCCCAACTGCAAGAAAAGCAGCAGCAATGGTTGGAAGAACAACAGATAGAGCAGCAACGGAGAGCGTAGCGTCAAGCTGAGAGGCAAAAAGCCATTGCCGACGAACAACTCCAGCAAACGGTGTTGCGGAAAGAAGAACAGGTTCGTCGGCAGTTGGCCCGTCAAGCTGCCAGAGAAGCCCGGAAAGAAAAGCTTCTTGTTATTTTTCGTCAAGACAGAAACAAATAGTTAGCAGTTTACTTGCTGCAAAATGAAGCCAAAGGAGGGGAAAATCATGTTTCGACCAAATAAACAGGTAAGTTATTGTCCTATTTGCGGCGCGCCGTTGCAGTATGACAATATCAATCAATTTGATGTACCCGTTGGCTACAGTGTGCAGTGCATGGAATGTTGTGATTACAGCGACATTTGGGTGAATGGTCTGCGTGAGGTTCAGTGTGGCCAGTGGAACAGTCCCGATTATGAATCGGACTATGGCGCAATGACAAGACAGGAAAAGTGGCAAGAATTTAAAGTTTTGTGTCAATTGAATGTACGAATTTTATGGGAACGGTTGCGATCTAAAGTGAAGCCCTTAAAAGTAAACAGGGAACGAGGCAATCAAATCCCAGTATAAAATGGAATTGTCACGGTATTCGTAATTTTCTCGGTTGCCAGTGCCTATGGAACCAGGGTATGCCCCAGCCTGTCGGTTTTGTATTGGGCATTGGAAAACTATCTCGATATAGAGTGGCCATTCTTTTCCTCCTCCCCGGAAAAGAATGGCACAAGCGGTGCGAAACCGCAGGGAAGAGTTGTTGTAGCAATTACAACAGCTCTTTTTTTATGGCGAAAGCAGTTCCTATAAAACAAAACGGAATTTTTTTACAGCATTTTTTTGTGAAGCCTTTGCAGAACATGGTCTTATGTAGTATAATAAAAAGCAAAATAGTTTGAAAATTGCAACTTCTTGAAATATGAGGAAGGAATGGAGCAGTAGAAATGAAAATAAAACGGCTTGCAGGTGCGGCGTTGTTGTGTACATGCTTGTTGACCGGTGTGGCTTACGGGGCAGAACCAGTAACAGCGCAGGGCAGTAATACGGTAGTATTGGTAAACGGTGTCGCCCAGGAGATTTATCCCTATAATATTGAAGGCAGCAATTATTTTAAATTGCGCGATATGGCGGCAGTGTTAGCGGCTACCGATAAAGCCTTTGCGGTGGAATGGGATGAAAGCAAAGGCGCTATTAATTTGAATACGACGAAAGGCTATGCATTGGGGGAAACCGACTTACAGTTTCCTGCCGGAGCCTTAGAAATGCAGGCGGAGCCTTCGCAGGTTGCCTTATATTGTGATGGGGAAAAGCTGGATATTGGAGCATACAATATTAACGGCAACAATTATTTTAAGCTGCGCGATATCGGTGCAGCGGTGGGTTTTACGGTAGCTTGGGATGAAAATGTGCAGCTTATGGAAATTTACACCAATGGAGTGGAAAGTAGTACCGTGAGTCAGGGCAGCTATATGCCTGGCAATGCCGATGGCAGTGATGTAGAATTGGATGAGAGCTTTACCAACCCCAATTATTGGGACAGCCTGCCTCAGTTAGATGTGGAAGTGGAGCCGGAACCGGGACAGAAAGACGAGGCGGAAAGCCGGCCGGACGTTTCCAATAATGCAACGGTAGTGCCTTCGGGACAAGTACAGACAGATGTGCAGCAGTTATTAAATGGTGCGGCGCTCCATCCGAAATCTACGCAGTTTGGAATTTTGAATAGTTTGGTCGATGATTTTATGGCGCAGAATTTTACCAGCGGCATGGATACCTATACAAAGGTGAAAGTAACTTATGATTATTTTATTCAGAATATGACCTATCAAACAGCAAGTCAGTTGGATATGACCATGTTTACAGCGGAAGAAGCAGCCGTAATCTGGCAGCATTATCCAGAGCGCTATGCAGTGCCGATTTTGCTGGACCATAAAGGCGTGTGTAATCATTATTCGTCTGCCTATGCGGCTATTTTGCAAGCGATTGGATTGGACGTCAACGTGGTCAGCGGTAAAACCAAATCGTCGGCGGGCGGTTACAGCAGCCATGTATGGGTGACAGTTCGGATTGACGGTGTGGATTATTTGTTTGACCCGCAGGTGGATCAACGCATTGCGCAGCGGAACGGCAATGTAATTCAATATTATCGCTTTGGGAAACCGGTGAGTACGCTATTGAGTGATTATCAGGCAGATATGCAGTATCAGTTTGCTGGTGCATAAAATTCATAATCATATATAAGAAATTGACAAGCAGTATAAGAATTTGCAGTTCTTGTACTGCTTTTTTGTTAGGGTATTTTATGCGTGTGGGCATGAAACCTGTAAAACCGCGATAAATGAGGAATTTTTCTATCTTATATGAAATTTTTATATAATTCAAAAAAATCTTTTGGTAAAAATGAAGACTATTTTTGCCACAAATTTTCATATTACTTGTTATTAGGGTAAAGAAAAGAGAATTATGTGCTAATTTCAATCGCAGCAATAGTTATGTTTCAAGTAATTAGGAGTGATTGAAATGAAAATTTATTCTTTTCGCGGTAAGAAAAATCTTTGTGGCAGACAGGTGAGAATGTATCGGAAAGCTATGCACATTACGCAGACAGAATTTGCGGCAAAATTGCAGCTATGTGATGTGATTTTGGACCAGAAAGCCATCAGCAGAATTGAGTTATGTGATCGCGTTGTAGCCGATTATGAATTGTGGGCCATAGCGCAGGTGCTGAATGTTGGCATAGAAGATTTAATTCTTCCGGCCTTAGACACAAAAGAAAAAGAAAATTAAAGAAGACTTGGAGCAGTTTGTAAGATGGAAATCTTACATCTGCTCTATTTTTATGATTGCCAATAAGAGCGAGCTGTTATAGAATAATTAGGCAACGATGCTTGGTGATAAAATGCGGAAAGGGTATGTAAAAAATATTTTATGAAAAGTTTTCGAAAAATACAGATATTTTATTTGTATTTATCGCTTTAGCGTGTTAAAATAATGAAGCGAACACAGTTCGAATTTTAATAAACAGGTGAGAATATGAAATGTTATAATAAAGTAACGCCGGAAGGCACAAAGGATTATCTCTTTGATGAATGCAGCCGTCGCTCCCGCGTGACGGGAATTTTGAAGGATATTTTTAAGGCCCGCGGCTATCGGCGGGTGATGACACCGACCATTGAATTTTATGATGTATTTGGTGCATCAGCCAATTATCTGCCGCAGGAAAATATGTATAAGCTGATGGACCAGAAAGGCCGGTTGATGGTGCTTTGCCCAGACGGTACAGTTCCCATTGCCCGTTTAACGGCAACCCGCCTGCTGCACATGGAAATGCCGCTGCGGTTATATTACAGCCACAATGTTTATCGTATGGCCAACGGCTTGCGGGGCCGCAGCAGTGAAATTTATCAGTGCGGCGTAGAGTTAATCGGCAGCGGAACTATCCGCAGCGACTTGGAAATTATGGAGATGGCAGCCAGCAGCCTGGAGAAGATTAGCGCAGGCAGCGGCTACCGCTTAGAGCTGTGTCACATTGGCTACTTTAAAGCGCTGATGGATAGCCTGGGGGCCGATGAGGATACCAAGGAAGAAATTCGCCATCATATTGAACAGAAAAATTTTGCTTCGCTGAATGATTTATTAGAACAGTTCCCCGATAACAAGGCGGCAGTTGCCTTAAAATATTTGCCGCGGCTGTTTGGCGGGGAGGAAGTGTTTGAGCAGGCCTATGCCCTGTTTGATGATGAACAGGCCTGCAAGAGTCTGGATTATCTGCAAACCATTTATCGCAGCTTGCAGCAACTGGGCTTGGGTGATAATGTGATTATTGACTTGGGGCTGGTAAATCAGGCCGAATATTACACCGGAATTATTTTCCGCGGTTACTTTAATGAGGTGGGCGAGCCTGTGTTATCCGGCGGCCGTTATGATAATCTGCTCAGCGATTTTGGCGCGGCGCAGCCTGCCATTGGCTTTGCAGTCAATGTGGATTTGGCCAGCAGCGTGGTGGAAAAGAAACCGCCGCTGACCGCTGACGTACTGGTGGTGGCCGCTAATGATGAATATCTGGTGAAAGCCATTTTGTATCGCAAGCAACTGATTGCCAAAGGTCAGGTGGCAGAAAATTGTGTGCTGGAGGACCGAGAAAGCGCGATTGCTTACGCTGCTCGCTGCGGCATTGGGCAGGTACACATGATTGGGAAAACTACCGAGATTATTGATATAGAGTTGGAACAGAATTGTTAAAGAAAAGTAGGGGAGATTATGAAACCGATTCGCATCGCTTTAACAAAAGGGCGTTTGGAAGAAAAAAGTATTGAAATGTTTGAACAATTGGGCTATGATTGCAGCGAAATCCGCAATAAGGGCCGCCGACTGATTTTGCCTGTTAAAAATGCCAATATTGAAATTGTGTTGGCAAAAGCTGCTGATGTCATCACCTATGTGGAAAATGGTGTGTGCGATTTGGGCGTTGTGGGCAAAGACACCATCATGGAAGCCGGAGGCACCTTTTACGAAGTGGCCGATTTAGGTTTCGGCCGCTGCCGGTTTGCTTTGGCCTTGCCGGCTGGCGTTAATTTTTACGAAGGCTACCACACTCGCTGTATTGCCAGCAAATATGTCAATGTGGCTCGCAGCTACTTTGAAAAGAAAAATATGGATGTGGACATTGTAAAAATTGAAGGCTCGGTAGAACTGGCGCCTATTTTAGGTTTGTCCGACGCCATTGTAGATATTGTGGAAACGGGCACTACCTTGCGGGAAAAT
Source organism: uncultured Peptococcaceae bacterium (assembly GCA_902462325.1). Taxonomy (GTDB): domain Bacteria; phylum Bacillota; class Peptococcia; order Peptococcales; family Peptococcaceae; genus UBA7185. Next base: position 24,799 of record CABQBF010000006.1, on the reverse strand, counting down.
GGTTTGGTGGTAGCAGAGGAAATTTGTCAGGTCAGCGCGCGGTTGATTGTGAATATTGCCAGCATGAAGCTGCGCAAAGCGGAAATTGATGAACTAATTACGAAAATAGAAGCCCATGTGCAGGAGTGTAACGCGCAAAAAAAAGCACAGGCGGAACAGAAAGGGGCCGAACAGGCATGATAACCATTACCGTAGCAGATGGCACTGCAGAAAAAGAATTGCTGCAAGGCTTACGGCAGCGCAGTGGGGAAACGGACAAGAAAGTGACGGCTGCTGTTACAGAAATCTTAGAAAATGTAAAAGCGAAAGGCGATGAAGCCGTAAAAGCATATACCCTGAAATTTGATGGCCGTTGTCCGGAGCAGGCTGAAGTATCTCGACAGCAGATGGAAGAGGCGGTGGCGAAGGCAGACCCGCGGTTTGTGCAGGCGCTGCAGAATGCCATGGAAAATATCCGTGCCTTTCATAGCCGTCAAAAGCAGCAAAGCTTTATTGATGCCCAGCCCAACGGCGTTTTGATGGGACAGCGCATTCGCGGTTTAAAACGGGTGGGCTTGTATGTGCCCGGCGGCACAGCCGCGTATCCATCATCGGTACTGATGAATGCCATTCCAGCTAAAATTGCCGGTGTGGAGGAAGTGATTATGGTAACGCCGCCTTTAAAAGATGGCAGCGCCAATCCAGACATCTTAGTGGCCGCTGCGTTAGCTGGTGTGGATCGTATTTTTCTCATGGGTGGCGCGCAGGCAGTGGGTGCGCTGGCTTATGGCACAGAAACCATTCCCAAGGTGGATAAAATCGTAGGGCCAGGCAATATCTATGTAGCTACTGCCAAAAGAATTTTGTACGGCGTGGTGGATATTGATATGATTGCCGGTCCCAGCGAAATTTTAGTAATGGCAGACAGTACCGCCAATCCGAAGTTCTTGGCGGCAGATTTGATGAGTCAAGCGGAGCACGATGTGCTAGCCTCGTCCATTTTATTGACGACTGACAAAGCAATCGCCGAAGCAACATTGGCAGAATTGAAAAGACAGCTTGCAGGCTTGTCCCGCAAGGAGATTATTGAAAAATCGTTAACCAATTATGGCGCTGTGATTGTGTGCCGCAGCGTGGAAGACATGGTGAATTTGGCCAATGAATTGGCGCCGGAGCATTTAGAAGTGATGCTGGAAAATCCGATGGCTTATCTGGGACGGCTGGACAATGCAGGCTCGGTATTTTTAGGCCAGTATGCGCCGGAGCCTTTGGGCGATTATTATGCCGGCCCTAATCATGTGCTGCCCACCAGCGGCACTGCCCGTTTCTTCTCGCCGCTAGGCGTGGACAGCTTTATTAAAAAATCCAGCTATATTTATTACACAGAAGAAGCGCTACGGGCTACCCAGGAAGATATTGTCTGCATTGCAGAGCGGGAACAACTGACAGCCCATGCCAATTCGATTAAAGTGAGGTTTGCAGAATGACCTATCAGTTACCAGAAAAATTGAGAAATTTAGAGCCCTATCAACCTATTACCGGCCAATTCCCGGTGCGGCTGGATGCTAACGAGAGCTTTTTGAGCCTGCCCGATGAAATCCGCCATGAAATTGGTGTGCTGGTATCCCGGATTGATTTTAATCGGTATCCAGACCCTTATGCGGTGGAACTGTGCCAGAAATTTGGCAAGCACTTTCAGGTGCCGTCCGATTTGGTAGTAGCGGCCAACGGTTCCGACGAATTATTATTTTTGCTGACCACTTGCTTTGCTGATGCCGGCGACAAGCTGATGGTGGTGAAGCCTGACTTCTCCATGTATCAGGTTTATGCCGAGCTGGCTGGCATGGAGGTAGAAGTGTTCAACAAAGATAACAACCTGGCCATCGGCGCTGATGATTTGATTGCGGTTGCCAAAGAAAAAAATATTCAGATGTTGATTTTCTCCAATCCTTGTAATCCGTCTTCCCTGGTGGAAAACCGGAACGATGTGCTGAAAATTGTGTTGGCACTGGAAGATGTGTTGGTGGTGGTAGATGAAGCCTATATGGAATTTGCCGACGATTCGGTTTTACGAGAGATAGAAAACTATCCCAATCTGCTGGTGCTGAAAACCTTTTCTAAGGCTTTTGGATTGGCTGCAGCTCGCTTGGGCTTTGCGGTATCCAATAAAACCATTATCAATGCCTTAAAGGCGGCCAAATCGCCTTATAATGTGAATACCATGTCTCAGATGGTAGGCTGTATTTTACTGGACCATCCTGCTTATCTGGAAGAATGCCAACTGCTCATCAAAGAGTCCCGTGATTATTTGTTCGGCATGCTGCAGGCTATGGCTGGCAGTCAACCTCAAATTAAGTCCATTCAAAATACTCGTTCTAATTTTGTCTACATGGAAGTAGAAGATGCCGCAGGCGTTTACAAAGCGTTGCAGCAACAGGGCATTGCCATTCGGCTGATGGGCAATCATCTGCGCATCTGCGCTGGCAGTGAAGAGGAAAACGCCGCAGTGCTGAAAGCCTTAAGCGATTATCTGAAAGGAGCCGACTGATGCGCTGTACAGAAATTAAACGGGAAACCAAAGAAACCCAAATTCAATTACAGTTGAACCTTGATGGCAGCGGCGCTTTTCAGGGCAGCAGCGGCATCGGTTTTTTCGACCATATGCTGACCGCCTTTGCCGTGCATGGTGGTTTTGATTTGACCCTAACCATGCAGGGAGATTTAAACGTAGACGGTCATCACAGTGTGGAGGACGTGGGAATTGTTTTAGGACAGGCCTTCGCCCAAGTGCTGGATAAAAGGCAAATTCAGCGGTTCGGCAGTTTTTATGTACCCATGGACGAAGCGTTGGCCTTTTGTGCGTTGGACGTTAGCGGACGGCCTTATTTGGTGTTTGACGCCGCTTTTTCCAATCCCAGTGTAGGCGCGCTGGACTGCTGCTTGGTAGAAGAATTTTTCCGCGCTTTTGCCATGCACAGCGGCATTACGCTGCATATCCGGTTGGAATACGGCAGCAACGACCATCATAAAATAGAAGCCATCTTCAAAGCGGTGGCGCATGCCTTGCAGCAGGCGGCGGCTCTGCGGGAGGGCAATATCCTTTCTACAAAGGGTGTGTTAGAATGATAGCGATTATTGATTATGGTGCAGGCAATTTATTCAGCGTAAAAAATGCGTTGGATTATCTGCACGTGGCAAATAGAATTACCGATAATCCTCAGGAGCTGGCAGCAGCCGATGGTTTGATTTTGCCTGGCGTAGGCGCCTTTCGTGACGCCATGACCATGCTGAACGATAGCGGTTTTACACCGGTCATCAAAGAACAGGTTGCGGCAGGAAAGCCCTTGCTGGGGATTTGCTTGGGGATGCAGATGCTTTTTGAAAAGGGCTATGAATTTGGTGAAACCGATGGCTTGGGGCTAATCCCCGGTTGTGTGCAGCTCATTGACGGCGGCGGTTTGAAAATTCCCCATATGGGCTGGAATGATTTGACGTTGCTGCACCAGTGTCCGCTGAGCGCCGATATTGCCAATGGCGATTACGTTTATTTTGTTCATTCTTATCGGGCTGAAACCAGAGATGCTTATATTAGCTGTTACACCATGTACAATGAAAAAATTCCTGCGCTGGTGTTTCGTGATAACGTATATGGCGCGCAGTTTCATCCAGAAAAAAGTGGTCAGGTAGGAATGGATATTCTGAAAAATTTTGCAAAGTTGGTGACTACATGATTATTTTACCGGCAATTGACATCAAAGACGGCAAATGCGTGCGTCTGCGCAAGGGTGAATTTGATACAGCGGAGCAGGTGGCAGCCAGCCCCTATGACACAGCCGATAGTTTCCGGCAGGCGGGCGCGGCTTGGATTCATATGGTCGATTTGGACGGGGCGAAAGACGCAAAACCGATGAACTCGGAAATTTTTTGTAAAGTAGCGGCCCAATCGGGCTTAAAAGTAGAACTGGGCGGCGGCATTCGCCGTATGGATACCATCGAATATTATTTGCAGCAAGGCATTGCGCGCATTATTTTAGGTTCGGTGGCTGTGAAAAATCCGGCGTTGGTAAAAGAAGCAGTGCAGCATTTCGGCGGGCAGATAGCCGTAGGCATTGACGCCAAGCAGGGCATGGTAGCTACGGAAGGTTGGCTGGATACCAGCAATGTGAACTATATTGAGATGGCCAAAATGATGGAAGCTGTCGGTGTGCAGACCATTATCTATACCGATATTTCCAAAGACGGTATGCTTTCCGGTGTGAACGGCGAACAATTGGATGCCGTCAATCAGGCTGTTAGCTGCAATATTATCGCCAGCGGCGGTGTCAAATCCATTGCCGATATTGAGCTGTGCAAACAGTTGGGATTATACGGTGTTATCTGCGGAAAATCCATCTACAGCGGTAGTTTAGATTTGGCGGAGGCCGTAGCGAAGGCGGGTGTGCAGACATGTTAGCCAAACGAATTATTCCTTGCTTAGATGTGCGGGATGGCAAGGTGGTGAAAGGCGTCAACTTTGTCGGCATCAAAGAAGTGGGTGACCCGGTGCAGTGTGCCATCGAGTATGACCGGCAAGGCGCCGATGAAATTACCTTTCTGGATATTACTGCTACCCACGAAGGCCGCAGGACCATGATTGACGTGGTGCGCAATACGGCCAAAAATGTATTTGTGCCGTTGACAGTAGGCGGCGGCATTCGCACCGTAGACGATTTCCGACAATTGCTGCGGGCCGGCGCCGATAAAATTTCCGTCAACTCGGCGGCTGTGCGCAATCCGCAGCTTATCAGCGAAGCGGCCGATAAATTCGGCAGTCAGTGCGTGGTGGTAGCTATCGACGCCCGACGGCGGGAGGATGGCGGCTTTACGGTGGTAGTCAACGGCGGACGGATTGATATGCAGATCGACGCCATTGCCTGGGCCAAAGAGTGCGAGCAGCGAGGTGCTGGTGAAATCTTGCTGACCTCTATGGATACCGACGGCTGCAAACAGGGCTTTGACCTGGAATTGACCAATGCTATCAGCAGCGTGGTTCATATTCCGGTGATTGCATCCGGTGGCTGCGGCACGCTGGAGCATTTTTCTGAAGTATTTGAAAAAACAGGCGCCGACGCAGCATTGGCAGCGTCTTTGTTTCATTTTAAAGAATTGACGGTGCAGCAGGTAAAAGACCATCTGCGCAGCCGGCAAATTCCGGTAAGGAGATAAGCGATGACCCAATATCGAAAAGAAAATTTTGCTCCCGGTTCTACCGATTTGCAAAAATATTTTGCCAAAGGGACGTTAATTCCCGCTGTGGTGCAGGAAGCCAGCACCGGCGAGGTATTGATGCTGGCTTATATGAACGAGGAAAGTCTGCGCAAGACCATGGAAACTGGTTATACTTGGTTCTACAGCCGTTCTCGGCAGGAATTATGGAACAAAGGCGCCACGTCAGGCCATGTACAGAAGGTGCTGGAGCTGCGAGCCGATTGTGATAATGATACCTTGCTGGTGTTGGTGGAACAGATTGGTGCCTCTTGTCACACCGGCAATCATAGTTGTTTTTATACAACCATTTGGGAGGAAGCATAAATGCAGGATGTATTAGAAGGATTATACGCTGTAGTGCAGCAGCGGAAAGCAGAACCGCAGGAAGGTTCCTACACCTGTTATCTGTTTGAAAAAGGGCTGGATAAAATTCTCAAAAAATGCGGCGAAGAATGCAGCGAAGTCATCATTGCCGCCAAAAATGGCGTGCAGGAGGAAACCGTAGGAGAAATCTGCGATTTGCTTTATCATTTATTGGTGATGATGGCAGAGCAGAACATTCCTTTGGAAGCGGTGGAAGCGGTGCTGGAACAGCGCCGTCAGAAAATCGGCAATCTGAAGCAATTTCATGTCAGTGACCATAATACTTGATAAACACAATAAAAATGGGGAGGCGAATCGTCCCCCCATTTTTTGTGCGTGTCGAGCTAAACAAGCCCGTTTATAAACTTATTCCATACGTTAACTTGCAGTATAGGTTGTACAATGGTGACTTGTGATGAATGCGTGAAGCAAGCATACAAGTGCTGTCAGAAAGTCAGGCTGAACAGCCGTATTTTTCGATTTGCCGGCAGCTATGCAGTATTAGTACAAACAACGATAAAGATTGTATTACGACGAGACTAAACAGAAAAATAAAAGGTCTGAGGATAATTGGAACAGTGCTGTCTGGCAAAAGACTGTACAGCAAAACGATTGAAAGAATCTTTTATCATTTCTTTTTTCCTGAAAACCATGTTAGAATATCTCAAGAAAAGGGATAGACGTAGTCATGTGGGAGCAGGTATTAACCAAAAGCAAAAAAGCTGCCCTGTTTTCTGGGCTTTGTACAGCAAAGCTCCGAGAAACTGGGCAGCTTTTTATGCGTTGTGGTATAAATGCTGGTGCTGCTGCATAAATTGCAGTGGATGGACAACACAGCGATATCAGTAAATTTTACTATGTATAAAGAAAAATTTTTTTATCATTGTTTGATAGGGAACCGTCAAAGAAATTGGTTCCATTTAGAAAAACCGTGGTATGATAACTATGAATTCATAATTTTATAATACATATTTTTAAGAAGGAGAGATTGGAAGCATGAAAAAGTATGTAGTTTGTTTATTGGCTGTTTGTTTGCTGTTGTTGGCTGGCTGCAGTGGACAAGCCGATGCGGAGCCCTTTGCTTTTGCGGAAATCGCAGATATTTTTGATCTGACAGAGGCAGACGTGCAGCAAATGTATGGCGAGCCCGATGAAGTCAACGAGGATGTATTGTATGATTTGGATTACCGCCGTTATGTATTCGGTGACAATCAGTTTGCATTCTGTAATTACAACGGTGAGAAGATGGAGCTTTGCGAGGCAGTGATTGCGGATGAGCGCATCAGTGGACCGCGAGAAATCTGTTTAGGCGATAGTTTAAAAGATGTGCGCAACAAATATCCTGACACTGGCAGTAAGGAAACTTACGAGTTGGAAGGTTATCAGAATGGAACAGTGGCTGCCCAGTATCGTGTACTCTACGGCGAGTACGTACACATGAGTGACTATGGCATCGAAGTGGAAGGCGAAGACAACACGCAGTGGCTGGTTTACAGTAGTGAAGGTGTAATTTTGCGGTATTCCTTTGAAGATGAAGTGCTGGTGCGGGTAGAATACGGCATGCAAGTTGTGTGAACAAGGCTTGGGCGTTAAAAACGATATTTCATATTAAAACGGATCAGCGTGTTTTATATGCTGGTCCGTTTTAATATGCTTGATGTAGGGCAATCTTTTTTAGAGAAATTTTGTAACGCTGTTTTTATTTTTTCCGCTGTGTGTTTTTAGCACCGGCGGATTTTTTCTGCTGCGGAGATTTCTTTGCCCCTTTTTTAGCGGCCCGTTTTTCATCGGCTTCTTGCTGATTTTTTTGCGCCATTACGCGGAATTTGCCGAAGGTCATCATCAGATAATAGGTTCCCAGACCGGCGCAGATGGAGAAAAAGGCTGCGGGCAGATAGGTTTGCCATTGCGCGGTTTCCTGTTCGGAAAGGCCGGAGGTAATTGTCCAGACATCATAGTAAATAATGCCGAGAATTGCCCAGAGAATGAGGAAAAAACTGAAAATGCGCTGCTGGGCAATGCGGTTTTCGCGGCGGAATTTGTTAGTTAAAAAAATTAAGGCCAAAAGCCAAATAGTCAAAATAATTTGAATGAGCATGGTGCTGAGAAACCCTCCTGTGTATGATTACTTCCTGTTTAGTGTAGCATATTTTGGAGCGGCTGAAAATGGGCTGTTTGTTTTTTTAAGGCTTTTTTATCGAGAATGTTGTATAATAGAGATAGATGCAGAAAGGGTGTATAGAATGACAGAAAAAGATAGGATTATAGAACTGCAGGCAGAATTGTTGCGCAGTATGACAGAAAAAAACTTAAAGCGGATGACGCAGGACTTTTGGGCGGACAAGTCTATGAATTTGGAGCAACTGCAAAAGGATGTGGAAATGCATACTGCGCAGGTTGGCAGAGCCGATAACCAACAGGTATCTGTGAATACTGTTGAAGTGGCAGAGCAAGCACAGCAGGCCGTACAGGAGGAAACGCCGGAAACCATAGCGGATTTACAGGCTGAGTTGCAGGATTATATTGGTTTGGCCCATATCAAAGAGGAAGTGCAGGATTTAATCAATCTGGTAACGGTTCATCAGCTGCGGCAGCAGCATGATTTGCCGGTGACAGATTTATCGTTGCATATGGTGTTTACGGGAAATCCGGGAACGGGGAAAACCATGATTGCCCGCTTGATGGCGCGCATTTATAAAGCGTTGGGCATTTTAAAGGGCGGTCAGCTCGTTGAAGTGGAGCGTAGCGGATTGGTAGCCGGTTATGTAGGGCAGACTGCGGCGAAAACCATGGAAGTGCTGGAGCAGGCGCGCGGCGGCGTATTGTTTATCGATGAGGCTTATACGTTATCCCGCGGCGGTGATAATGATTTCGGGCAGGAAGCCATTGATACGCTGTTGAAATATATGGAGGACCACAGGGATGAAATTGTGGTTATTGTGGCCGGCTATGTGGAGTTGATGGAGGACTTTATTCATAGTAATCCCGGATTGGAGTCACGGTTTAATCGGTATCTGCATTTTCCCGATTATACAGCGGAGGAATTGCTGGAAATTTTTCTGATGCGCTGTGAGAAAAGCTGTTATGTGCTGGCTGATGACGCGAAAGCAGAACTACAGCGGTATCTGGGCAATGTGCAGACTGCACATAGTTCTTTTGGCAATGCCCGCGGCGTGCGCAATTTGTTTGAAAAAATTTTGGTGCAGCAGGCCAATCGGTTAGCTGCAGAAGAAACTGTCACGCGGGATAGCTTAATGGAATTGCGTCTGCCTGATGTGCAGGCCGTATTGTCAGAAATATAACGGAATACCATTATTAATAGTATGAAAATTAATGTTACCAGATAGATATATGAGTTATTGACATTCTTACGTGGGAATGTTACGCTGAAATTGTGAATATTTGTAAAAGATGACAGCAGGTGTTTTGACAGATATTGTCCGAACCTGCTGTTTTTTCTTTATGGAGCTGCTGTTTTCTGGTTTTATATGCCTTGCAGAAATACAGTGTAGTTGGTGGCGGATGGGATTGAACAGAAAAGGGGAAAGGAACTCTGACAATATGCGGCGTATAGGAAAAGGAGTTATCGTGTATGTATGATTGTAAAATTCGTTGGAGTTATTTGAGTAGGTCAGCTTTGCGCCGTTTTGGGTTGGAAGAAGAACAAGAGCGGCAGAAAAGAAATTTGCTTCAGCTCAGCAAGCAAGAGCAGGAAATTGTTTCGTTTAGTATGCTGACTAAGTATATGCAGCAAGGCGGGTTCCTGCAGTTCTTTAGCTGTTGGGATGACCCCATGTTTGGGCTGGTACAGACTACTTTGCAGAAAATTGGCGCTGAAACAGTGAAGGCCCTGTTGGAGCAGGGACATCAGCTTTTGCAGCCTGTTTTGCAACGACAACCCAATTGTACGCCGCAAGAATTGCGGTGCAGCTTAACAGAAGCAGAAAAACAGCAGCTTGACGCTTTGGAGCAAGCCTATCAGCAAGAAGAAGTCGACATCTATTATCGGGCCTTTTGCTATTATGCCGGTTAGAAAAATGTGAGACCATTCCTGTTGGAATAGTCCCACGAAGGTTGATGTTTATGCGGTTTGGAAAGCAAGAAAAAGTTTATAATTGCTGTTGTCGTTCGTAATCGGCCCGCAATTGGCCGCAGGCAGCGTTGACAGAAGATCCAAATTCGCGGCGCATGGTAACAGTGATGTGATTTTTTTTCAGTACATTGTAGAAAGCGAAAATTCGTTGCCGGCTGCTTTGGGTAAAGCCCAAATTTTGTGTTTCGTTGTAAGGAATTAAGTTTACATGGAACTGCGCTGTTCCGATAAAATCAGCCAATAACTGCGCCTGCCAAGGGTGATCATTGATTTGCTGCAGCATCACATATTCCAGCATGACTTTTTTTCCGGTTTGCTGGATATAGGAACGGGCTGCTTCAAATAACTGGGCCACTGGATAGCGGCGGTTGATGGGCATGATGTGGCTGCGGGTCTCATCATCGGGTGCATGCAGGCTAATGGCCAGTAATCCATGACAGGGATGCTGGGCGTATTGTGTAATCTGTGGTACCAAGCCGCAGGTGGACACAGTGATGTGCCGTCGCCCCAGAGCAAGACCGTAAGGATGACCGATAATTTCTAAAAATTGCATGACATTGTCATAATTATCAAAAGGTTCTCCAATGCCCATCAGTACAATATTGGAGATGGTTATTTGTAAGTGCTGTTGGATAAATAAAATCTGTGCGACCAGCTCTTCCGGCTGTAAGTTACGCACCTTTTTGAAACGTCCGCTCTGGCAAAATGCACAAGCCATGTTACATCCTACCTGGCTGGAAATGCAGAGGCTATTTCCGTATTTTTGGCGCATCAATACCGCTTCAATCAAGCTGCCGTCCTGCAGGGCAAATAAAAATTTTTCTGTGTCGGCGCTGCTGGTTTGCTGTACCAGATGGGGCAGCTCCATAGAAAAGGTTTGGGCCAATTGTTCCTTTAGTGCTTGGCGGATTTGAGGCAATTCCAATAAAGATGAAAATTGTTCTTTATATAAACCTCGAAAAATAAAAGGGGCTTTGCTGGGCTTTTCCCCAATCTGCAATAGATATTGTTCCAATTGGTGAAAGGTGAGACCATAAATGTTCATAACAAGAATTCCTCGCTTTCCTTTGCTGTTATCTTAGCATAAGAAGAGAAGAAAGCAAATAAAAACTTCTTCTGCTGTCAGTCTATTTAAAAAACTGTGTGCAGAAGAAGTTTGAAAGCTGTTGTTCATTGTTTTACTGCTGGTTGATAAGGATAGCCTAAAAGCAACATGATTGCTAAGGCGTTTAAAGAGATGACAATTGCAGCGGATAAAGCGGAGAAGTGCAGCACATAAAGCAAAACGGCAACAGCCAGTAAGCCAATCAATAAAATATGGGCTTTTTGACGGTAAACTGTTTTTTCTTTTAACGTTAAGGGCTTATTAACATCGGCAACTGGTGCCAGTGCAAAAATAATGAAGAAAGCAGCCAGTCCTAATATAGTGATGATAACCGGTGTATGTGGGATCCAACGCATAGCTAACAATACCGTTTGGGTCAACACAATGCCGCCAAAATAACAGCGTAGCTGTGTGCGTGCGTGAAATCCGCCAGCGAAGGTGCGCAGCGGCGTATAGGCGAAAAGGAAGATGACACTTTCGGGCAGCATGTGATTGAGCAGGCCCAGTGCCAGAATGGTCAGGATGTTCAGCAGTAAAACAAATCCTTGTTGCAGACCGTATTGATAAATGGCATGATCCTCTGCAGGGATTATGTGTTGTTCTACCATATAATCGGTCAGTGTTGTGAAGATATTGGTCATAAAAGTAGCACTCCTGTTACAAATTTCTGAATGAAGGTAAACCTCCCCCATTATGTAAAAGAGTAACAGAATTCTTGTACTTAAATAGAAAGGTAGTAAGAATGTTGCGCTTTCGGGTAAATTTATAAATTCGGAAAGCCCGTTACAGCTTTTGCTTCTGTTGGTCTTCTTTTTGCTTGGCTAGCAGATACCCCAGAAAATCCAGCAGCATTCTTCGTTTATCTGCGGAGAGCGTTACAAGCGCAGAAGCGACTTCTCCTAAGGTTTTGCCCTGGGCATAAATTTTTTCCATTTCGGAAGAAGGCTTTTGGAAGGTTGTTAATCCTAGCAGAAAATCCGCTGATACGTTGTAGAATTTTGTTAGTTTAACAAGATAGTCCAACGGTAAGGAAGTATGTCCTTTTTCATAGTTGGAATAGGTTTGTTGCACCACACCTAAATATTTGGCAATGGTTTCTTGTTTGTATTCGTGGTCTTCCCGCAGATTGCGGATAATTTCAGGTGTGCGTCCCGACATATTAACACCTCTCATTAGATTAAAATAGTTGCAAATTCAATGTACCATACCGTTTTTAGAATGGCTGCTTTTTACCTAATCCTCATGTATTATTGTTTTATAGAACAATAAATATTAGTGAAAATGGGCGGGAAGTGTGGATCTTTACACCTTTTTCGAGTAGTTTCCATATTTTGTTGAGAATTATGATAAACTACGCAAAAAGTTCAATTTAAAATCTTAATTTGTAGGAGAATAAACACGATGTTTCAAATTGCAGTTTGTGACGATGACAAGATTTTGTGTGCAGAACTGGAAAATATTTTGCTGGAGATGGAGCCCTGTTTTCAGGAGAAAACGGAAGTAGAGGTCTTTTATAATGGCCGGGATTTGTGGAACACACTACAGCAAGGCGGCTATGAGATAGATTTGTTGTTTTTGGACATCCGTATGCAATATTTGGACGGCATTGAATTGGGCAGAAGAATTCGAGAGGTTTTAGGCAATGAGTGTATGCAGATTGTTTATATTTCAAATTATGATTCTTATGCCTTGGAGCTGTTTGAGGTGCGTCCACTGCATTTCCTGAAGAAACCATTGACGAAAAACATGGTGGAGAATGTTGTACAAAAGGCGTGGAATTTAGCCAAAAATCAAAAGCAGTGGTACTGCTATCCGAGCGGGAAAGCGCTACATAAGGTATCATTGACAGAAGTGCTTTATTTTAGCAGCCAAAGCAAGAAGGTTACTATTCACACAATCACGGGAAATAAAGAATTTTATGGCAAATTGTCTGAGGTGGAAAAGTGTTTAACGGGCTATAATTTTATTTCCATTCATAAGTCTTATCTGGTCAATTTTGTTTATATCGATACCATTCGTCACAGCGAGGTGGTGTTGACCAACGGCGAAACACTGCCTATCAGTAATTCTCATAAAGAAGCTGTACAGAAGTTTGTGGTATCCACATTACAAAGCAAGAAGGTTGCGCAATGATAGCCGCCAATGATTTGATTTATTTGGTCACCAATGTTTTTTACGCGTATATCTTATGTAAATTTATGCGGGCTTTCTTTGGACAGAAAGGGAAGAATCAGAAAGCGGAGATTTTATCGTTTGTAGCGTATTATTGTGTGAATAGTGTAATTTATTTAGGTTTTCATGAAATTAAAATAACAATTTGTTCAAATTTGTTTCTTTATTTCTTGTTAACGTTGAATTATAATGCTGGGCTAAAATTTAGGATTACTAGCGTTATATTTATTTATGCAGTATTATTTTCATCTGAAACGATTGCTCTACTATTACTAAGAATAATAGGAATGAATCATTTTTCGCAGTTCACTACTTTGGAATATCTAACGGCTCAGGTTTTGATAGAGGTAGTATTTTATACAATAGTATTGATATTTTCTAACTATAAATCTCAAAAACAAGATTATCCAATTCCTTTGTTGCATTGGATTGCCATTATAGCTATACCATTAGGAACATTTTTGCCTAATTTTATGATTACAGAAACTATTACAGCAGATAGTGTTGAAATTATGATGGTAAGTGAAATAATTATTTTATTGGTAAATTTCTTTGTTTTTTATTTATATGATCATATAACTCACTTATATTCAGAATTAATAGAAAAAAGTTTGATCGAACAACAGAGCATTGCCTATCAGAAACAATTAGAAATCGTCACCCATTCACAAGAAAAATTCAAAATTTTTCGTCATGATATGCGCCATCATCTCAGTGTTTTAATTGAGTTGATTAAGCGGGAGGAGTACACAGAAACATTAAATTATTTAGAAAATGTGGGAGACTATTTGTCTATGCATCAGGAGAAACTCAGTACAGGAAATACGGCTGTAGACAGTATTGTCAACTATATGGCTGGTGTGGCGGAGCAGGAAGGGATTGTGTTAAATTGCCAAATTGAGATTCCTGAAAAGCTGCAGATTGCCGCTTTTGATTTGAACGGCATCATCAGCAATTTGTTAGATAACGCTATAAAAGTGGTGCGATTACTGTCTATGGAGTACGAAAAAACAATTTATTTGACCATGCGGTATACTAGAGGATTGTTGTTTATTGCTGTGGAAAATCCTTACAATATAGCTGCTCAACGGACAGCAAAGGAGCAGGGTCATGGTTTGGGCTTAAAAAGTGTGCAGATGGCAGTAGAGAAATATGGCGGTTCTTTAAACTTTGACAGTCAACAGCAACTTTTTCGAGTGGAAATAATTCTTTACGAGGAACGAATGTGAAGACTGGGTATTTTTGCCTGCAAACGTATTATTTTTTCCGAGAAAATAGGAAATTTCTGCTTTCTTTTTTACAATAAAAGCATAGAGTGAAGAACTCGGATTTTTTGTTTCAAAAGGGAGGGGAAATTTTATGAAACGGTTTATGTTAAAGGCTTGCACTGCGCTCTCTACATTAGCATTGTTGATTACTGCAGCTAATGTCAATGTCACTTGTGTTGCTGCTATGCATCAGCCAGAGTTGCCAGTTGGCGCTGAAAAGCTGTCTAAAATCAACTAAATATTGCAGTTGGACAAATGCATGATTTATGAAAATATCCCGCTGGATTTGTGCAGGAACGATGTTAAATCTTCCCTGCACAAATTCACAGCGGGATATTTTTTTGTAGAAAAAAGCCCATATCAGGTTGAGAATTCTTCCCATAATTCTAGTATCAGTGATACACTTTTACTATCGGTAATTTACTGCAAAGGTAGGTAAAATCAACGTAGCAGAGAAAGTACAGGAGGAACGGAAGAATGACAATCTATGGTTATGTGAGAGTATCCACCAAGGAACAGAATGAGGACCGACAACTGGCGGCGCTGGCCCCTTTTGAAATTCCGGCCAGCAATCTGTACATGGACAAATTGAGCGGCAAGGATTTTAAACGGCCCGCCTATCGGAAGCTGGTACGCCGGTTAAAGCCGGACGATGTATTAATTGTAAAAAGTATTGACCGATTAGGCCGCAATTACAAGGAAATTATGGAGCAATGGCGAATAATCACAAAAGAGAAGCGCGCCGATATCAAGGTAATTGATACGCCGTTATTGGACACGACCTACTGCAAAGATCTGTTGGGTACGTTCATTGCCGATTTGGTGTTGGCGGTCATGTCTTATAGCGCCCAGATGGAGCGGGAAAATATCCGGCAGCGGCAGGCCGAGGGGATTGCAGCCGCTAAGGCCAGAGGGGTGCAGTTTGGCCGTCCGCGGCTTGAAATGCCCGACAACTTTGAAGAGCAGTATATTTTGTGGAGCAATGGTGACATTACGATTCACGAATTTGCCAAACGCTGTGGCATTTCCCGCAGTACCCTATATGTGCGGCTGAAAAATTATGAAGCTGAAGAGGAACTGTAGGCGGTAGAAAGGGACAGCGGAAAACCAGATTTGTTTATAGTATGCAGAAATAGAAGCTGAAAAATTTAGAGTATAGAAAAAATTTGCAGAAAAGAGCCGATTTATTTGAAGAAAAATACAAAAAAAACTTTTCTACTAGAGCATTTCGCGGTATAATATTCTGGATGCACAATGCTTAATCATAACAAATTAACATATTATTATTTAGGAGGAATTTTGAAATGACTGTAAGTGTTGAAAAACTGGATAAGGTAAAGGCGGAGTTGACCATTACCGTACCAGCCGAAGTTTTTGGGGAAGCTATGAAAAAAGCCTATAAAGAAATGGCCCCTAAAATTAAAGTTCCTGGTTTCCGTCCAGGCAAAGTGCCAATGAACGTGGTAGAAAAAATGTATGGCCCAGAAGTATTTTATGAAGAAGCGGCCAACATTTTGATTATGCCTCAGTATGTGGATGCAGTGAGAGAAGCGGTAGAAGCCGATGCATTCTTCCAGCCAATCGCCCGTCCTGACTTTGACATCGTGCAGATTGAAAAAGGCAAAGATTTTATCTTCAAGGCCGTTGTAGATACCAAGCAGAAAGTGGAATTAGGTGAGTATAAAGGTATCGAAGTGCAGGAAATTGATGGTGAAGTTTCTGACAAAGAAATCGACCAGTATATTGACAGCATTCGGGATAAACAGGCGGAAGTGCAGACATTGACAGACAAAGACAGCGTTTTGGAAAAAGGCGATACTGCCAATATTGATTTTGTAGGCAAAAAAGACGGCGAACCCTTTGCCGGCGGTTCTGCAGAAGGCTACGATTTAGTAATTGGTTCCGGCTCCTTCATTCCAGGCTTTGAAGAACAAATGGAAGGCATGAAAGTGGAAGAAGTGCGCAACGTCGAATTAAACTTCCCGGAAGATTACTATGTCAGCGATTTGGCTGGTCAGCCAGTTGTGTTTGAAGTTACCTTACATTCCATCAAACGTAAAATCCTGCCAGAACTGAATGATGAATTTGTAAAAGATGTTAGCAATTTTGAAACGGTAGATGCATATAAAGAAGATATCAAAAAAATGCTGACAGAAGAAAAAGCTGCGGAAATCAAAAACAGATACAAAGCAGATGTGGCTGTAAAGGTAACGGAGCAAACCGATGTGGTAGCGCCAGAATCCCAGATTAAAGCAGAAGCCGAAAACTTCATGAACGATATTCGGTTCCAGATGAATCAGCAGGGCATTAATTTGGAAGACTATGTAAAACTGACCAATGGCAATATGGAAGACATCGAAAAAGAATGCAACGCCAGAGCAGAAAGCTTTGTAAAACAGCAGATTGTATTTGAAGCCATTGCAGAAGCAGAAGGTCTGGAAGTTTCTGATGAAGAATTAGAAGCAGAATACAACAAAATGGCTGACATGTACAAACAGCCAGTGGAAACGATCAAAGAAGTATTTTCTATGAGAGGGCAGGTCGGTTTAATCAAACGGAATCTGTTATTAGAAAAAGTTTCTGATTTTCTTTTAGAAAATGCAAAAATTGGTTAAGATATAAGAGAAATTACAATTTGTAAAGGAGGATAATCAGGATGAGCTATTTAGTTCCAATGGTTGTTGAGCAAACCAACCGCGGTGAACGGTCTTATGATATTTATTCCCGATTATTAAAAGACAGAATTATTCTTTTAGGAGACGAGGTTAATAATGTAACGGCAAATGCCATCATTGCGCAGCTGCTGTTTTTGGAAGCTGACGATCCAGATAAAGATATTTCCCTCTATATTAATAGTCCGGGCGGTTCCGTTACTGCTGGTTTGGCCATTTTTGATACCATGAACTATATCAAGCCTGATGTATCCACTGTGTGTCTGGGAATGGCAGCCAGTATGGGTGCTTTTCTGCTGGCAGCGGGTGCGAAGGGAAAACGCTTTGCATTACCGAACAGTGAGATTATGATTCATCAGCCTATGGGCGGTGCCAGTGGTCAGGCTACAGATATTGCCATTCATGCCGAACATATCTTAAGAACCAGAGAAACCTTAAACAAAATTCTTGCAGAGCGAACAGGACAAAGCCTGGAAAAAATCAAACAAGATACAGAACGTGATAATTTCATGACAGCCGAGCAGGCAAAGGCGTACGGACTGGTTGACGAGGTTATGATTAAACATTAATGTTTTTATGAGGTGAGTACATGCATAACTTTGAAGATGATGGAGAACTGATTCGTTGCTCCTTTTGTGGAAAAACACAGGACCAGGTAAGGAAAATTGTAGCGGGTCCCAATGTATACATTTGTGATGAATGTATTGATTTGTGTCATGAAATTGTGGTAGAAGAACTGGGTGTAGAGCAGGATATTGATATTTCAGAAATCTTAAAACCGGTAGAAATTAAAGAAATATTGGATACCTATGTGATTGGGCAGGATGAAGCCAAAAAGACGTTGGCCGTTTCTGTGTACAATCACTACAAACGGATTAACAGCACTGCCGTCAATGATGATGTGGAGCTGCAAAAGTCCAATATCTGCTTAATTGGGCCGACCGGCAGCGGGAAAACCTTGCTGGCTCAGACGTTGGCCAAAATTCTGAAAGTTCCCTTTGCCATTGCCGACGCCACTTCATTGACTGAGGCTGGCTATGTAGGGGAAGACGTAGAAAATATTCTGCTCAAAATTATTCAGGCTGCCGACTATGATATGGATTTGGCACAGAAAGGGATTATCTATATCGATGAGATTGATAAGATTGCCCGTAAAAGTGATAATCCATCCATTACCCGCGATGTATCTGGTGAAGGTGTGCAGCAGGCTTTGCTGAAAATTGTAGAAGGTACTGTTGCCAATGTACCGCCGCAGGGTGGCCGGAAGCATCCCCATCAGGAGTTTATCCAACTGGATACCAACAACATTTTGTTCATCCTAGGCGGTGCTTTTGACGGTTTGGACAAAATCATTGAAAACCGGGTAGGTAAAAAAGGTTTGGGCTTCAATGCCGAAGTAAAGACCAAGGAAGAAAAGAAGCAGAACAACCTGTTAAAAGAATTAATTCCAGAGGATTTGCTGAAATTCGGCTTAATTCCTGAATTTATTGGCCGTGTACCAGTCATTGTAACGCTGGACGCACTGGACAAAGAAGCATTAATCCGTATTTTGACTGAGCCGAAAAACGCTCTGATTAAACAATATCAGCGTTTACTGAAAATGGACCAGGTTGAGTTGGAATTTACCGATGAATCGTTAGTAGCGATTGCTGATGCTGCGTTGGCCCGTAATACAGGTGCGCGGGGTCTGCGTTCTATTGTGGAAAAAACAATGAACGATATTATGTATGAAGTGCCTTCCAATCCGCAGATTGAAAAGGTGATCATTCATAAAGACTGCATTACCGAGGGCAAAGCGCCAGAAGTGATTTTGTACAAAAAAACAAAAATGGTGGCCAATTAGGGTGATAAAAACGGACTGCTTCGTTGTTGCGAGCGGTTCGTTTTTGTTTGGCGCAAACAGGTTGCGCGCTGGTTTTATGGAAAAGAGATTGTTGCAGAAAAAACTTTTCTTTTCCCGCAAATAACAGTATAATAATTGGCAACAACTGGTCGGATTTTCGATAGAGAGGAATAAGAAATGCCGTATAAAATTCTGATTGCAGAAGAAAGTTGTGGAGTGGCGCAAGCCAAGAAGAATTGTTTGGAAGGGCATGATTTTCAGGTGGAGCTTGTTGCCCGTGGTGCTGATATTCTAACTGTGCTTTTCACCAATGATTATGATTTGCTTATCATGGAATGCAATCAGCATTGCAAGCAGATTTGTCAGCAAATTCGGAAAAAACTCAGCATTCCGATTCTGCTATTGCTGGACCAACAGGAACCACCGGATATCTTGACCGAGACAGAGGCTGATGCCGCCATTTTGCAATCCTGCACGTCCGATGAATTGGTTGCGCAAGTCAGAACCTGTTTGAAATGGTATACGCAGAGGGTGGATTTGTGTATAGAGCGTCCAATTGTTGAAAAAATCACCTGTGGGAACTTGATGCTATTGCCTTATAGCCGCCGCATCTATAAAGATGGGGAAGAAGTGCGGCTTTCTGATTGGGAATTTGAAATGCTGCGTTTTTTGATAGAGCATCCCAACAGAATCTTTTCTAAAGAGCAGCTTTTTGCAGAAATTTGGGGGGATGGCTATATTCGTGATAGCACTTCGGTGCTCGTGTATCTGAATCGCATACGGGAGAAAATCGAAGCTAATCCTGCCCACCCGCAAATTCTGGAAACCGTTGAAGGCATAGGCTATCGGTTGCATATACCGAAATGAAGAAACGGGCCGATGATACAGCAGAGGACTAGTGGCAGTAAAAAGCAGAACTATTGTCCACAGACAGGGAAAAAACACTTCAATCCAGAAATAAATGATAACAATATTGGTTTCCGAATTTCTATGGTATGATTTTTAGAAAGATAGATTGTGTAATATAGGAGGCAAAGGAAAAAATGGCAAAAGAAATCTATTTTGATGTAGCAGGCAGAGAAAAATTAAAAGCAGGCATTGATAAAGTGGCAGATGCGGTAAAAATCACACTGGGCCCTAAAGGACGTAATGCCGTACTGGAGAAAAAATTTTTGACGCCGCTGGTGACCAATGATGGCGTGACCATCGCCAATGAAATCTCGCTGGAAGACCCTTATGAAGATATGGGCGCTCAACTGATGAAGGAGGTTGCCTCTAAGACCAACGATGTGGCAGGGGACGGTACAACGACCGCCATTGTTTTGAGCCAAGTTATGGTAGAAGAAGGGATGAAAAATCTGGCTGCCGGAGCCAATCCAATTTTACTGCGGCGAGGTATGGAGCAGGCAGTGGCTGCAGCCGTGCAGGAAATTGACAAGTTGGCGAAGCCGGTGCAAAGTGCTGAAGAAATTCATCATGTTGTGTTTGTTTCCTCCGAGGATGCAGAAATCAGTGATTTGCTCAGCGATGCATTACAGAAGGTCAACGATGAAAATGGGATTGTTGTAGAAAATTCGCAGACGCTGAAAAGTTATCTGGAAATCCAGCCGGGCTTCAGTTTTGAGCGGGGTTATGTATCTGCCAATATGGTCAATCAGCCTGAGTTGTCTCAGTGCGTGTATGAAGATGTAGATATTTTATTGATTGATAAAAAATTTACCACGATGAGCGAAATCTATCCGATTTTGGAATTATCGCTGAACCGCAAAAAGCCTATGTTGATGGTGGTAGACGGTTTGGAAGGTGAAGCCTTGCAGGCGGTAAACATGAACAATGCCCGCGGCGTGCTTTCTATCGTGGCAGTACAGGGGCCGACCCACGGTGAAAACCGGCAGCGGGAGCTGGAAGACATGGAGGCCATGGTGGGCGGACAGGCCATAGTTGGTGCAATGAGTTCCGTAATTGAAAAAGTGACAGAAGATGCATTAGGTCATGCTGAACGGGTTGTGGTGGAAAAAGACAAAACCACCATTGTGGGCGGCAACTCCAATACAGAAAAAATCCAAAGCCGTGTGGCTGGGATTCGGGAAGAAATGCAAGAATATAAAGCCGAGTTTACCACACAGGTTTGCCAAACCCGTTTAAGTCGGTTGGCTGGCGGTACTGCAGTTCTAAAAGTGGGCGCCAGCACCGAGACCGAATATAAAGAAAAGAAGCTGCGCATTGAAGATGCGCTGCATGCAGCGCGAGCCGCTATGGCAGAAGGCGTTGTGGTAGGCGGCGGGACCACCTATCTGCGGATTTTGCCAGAGCTGGATGCGTTAGCGGCGGAAGAAGCCGATGTACAGACTGGTATCAATCTGGTGAAGCGAGCCTTAAAGCAGCCTCTGGCACAAATTGCCGCCAATGCAGGCAAAGAGCCCTTTATTATCGTAGAGCAAGTGGCTCAATTGCCAGCAGAACAGGGCTATAACGTGATAACCGATCAGTACGAGGATTTATTGGCTGCAGGTATTATTGAACCGGCAAAAGTAGTGAAAGCTGCTTTACAGCATGCCGCCAGTGTGGCGATGATGGCATTGACAGTAGAATCATTGGTTGCAGAAGTAGAGAAGAAAGAAGAATAATCAATTATCATTTGGCGTAGAAAGATAAAAAAGCTGAGGAATTCTTGTAAGATGAGTTCCTCAGCTTTTTTTTACATCTGCGACAGAAAAATCTGTTCCGCTTCCGCATAGGTTACATGGTCAATCAGCGTGTTATCGTATAAGTTGGCTACATTCATCGGATACCAACGAGGCGTACGGGTACAAGCCAGAGTTTCGGTGAGCGATACATAATAATACAGCCAAGGGCTGTCTTCCGATTCTCGATAAGAAACCATGCCTAAAATATAGAGCGAGTTCCCCATATAATATTCAGCCGAACTGCGGCGTACCGACCAGATGGGT
Source organism: uncultured Peptococcaceae bacterium (assembly GCA_902462325.1). Lineage (GTDB taxonomy): Bacteria > Bacillota > Peptococcia > Peptococcales > Peptococcaceae > UBA7185. The sequence goes on along the minus strand of CABQBF010000006.1, from coordinate 3,106 downwards.
TGCTGCTTCAACTGTTCTAAATCCATGCTGAAAATGGTTTTATCCTTGGTGAGTTCCATGCAAAATACCCCTTTCCATCCTGTATGCTTTTTCTATTATAGCATTACAGGTGGAAATTGGCCACCATAATCTCCGCGCTATTTGCATATCATTGGCAGCACAATAACAAAAAATGTATCAAGAAAAACGGAAAAAGTCTGAATAATTGTCCTAATTCTTTTTCTGTTGCAGAAATTTGTGAACAATTTACCAGAAGAAATGGGGTTTCATATTGCACCTGAGCAAAAAAGAGTTTATAATAAAAACAGTATGAAATCTGGAAGGATGGAGATTGAATTATGGCAAAAAAGACAATGCAGGACGTTGAATTGACAGGAAAACGGGTGTTGATTCGTGTAGATTTTAACGTGCCAAGAAGTAAAACCACCGGTGAAATTACCAATGATGTAAGAATTCAGGCCGGTGTGCCTACGATCAAATATCTGGTAGAACAGGGCGCGAAGGTAATTATCATGACCCATATGGGCCGTCCTAAAGGAGAAGTGAAAGAAGAGTTGCGTTTAGATAAAGTGGCGGCTCGTTTGGCAGAGCTTTTAGGGCAGCCAGTGAAAAAACTGGATGAAACAGTGGGAACGAACGTAGAGGCTGTAGTGGCTGCTATGCAGAATGGCGATGTTATCATGTTGGAAAATGTGCGCTTTTTGCCTGGCGAAACCGAAAACGACCCAGAATTGGCAAAGCAGTTGGCCGCTTTAGGCGATGTGTTTGTAAACGATGCCTTTGGCACTGCGCATCGGGCTCATTGCTCCACGGAAGGCGTTGGTCATATTTTGCCTGGTGTTATGGGTTATTTGATGGAAAAGGAAATCTCGGTATTGGGCAAAGCTTTAAGTCAGGCAGAGCATCCATTTGTAGCCATTGTGGGCGGTTCTAAAATTTCGGATAAAATTGGCGTGGTACAAAATTTGCTGGAAAAAGTGGACTGCCTGATGATTGGCGGCGGGATGGCTAATACGTTCTTAAAAGCCAAGGGCTATGAAATGGGTACTTCTTTGGTGGAAGCCGACAAAACTGATTTGGCGCTGGAAATTATGCAGCATGCTGAACAACTGGGCAAAAAATTGTTGATTCCTGTAGATTTAACAGTGGCTGCTGCCATTGAGCAGCCGGAAACCGCTCAGACGGTAACGGTGGACGCTGTGCCGGCCGATAAAATGGCATTGGATATTGGATCAGAAACGGTAAAATTGTATCAGCAGGCTGTAGCTGATGCCAAAACTGTAATTTGGAACGGGCCTATGGGCGTGTTTGAAGTAGATGCTTTTGCTGTTGGCACCAAGTCGGTGGCACAGGCTGTGGCTTCTTCCGGTGCTTATTCCATTGTAGGCGGCGGTGATTCGGTGGCTTCTATTGAAAAAGCGGGTCTTAATGATAAAATTGACCATATTTCCACAGGCGGCGGCGCTTCTTTGGAATTTTTGGAAGGGAAAAAATTGCCGGGTATTGAAGTATTACTTGATAAATAAAATTAGAATGGGGGAGTTGCTTTGCGGAAACCCATTATCATAGCAAATTGGAAGATGTATAAAACACGGGCGGAGGCAGCGGCTTTCTGCCAGGCTTTTCTGCCTTTGGTAGCGGGGCAGTCGGAGGTAGAGGTGGTAATTTGCGCGCCGTTTACACAACTGGACGTGTTAGCGGCCCATTTGGCTGGCAGTCATGTGGGTTTGGGTGCGCAGAATTTTTACCCACTACCGGAAGGGGCTTTTACCGGCGAGGTGAGCCTGCCTATGCTGCAGGAAATCGGTGTGCAGTATGTGATTATTGGTCATTCAGAACGCCGAGAAATTTTTGGTGAGGACGGTCCGCTGGTGCAGAAGAAGGTGCAGGCTGCTTATGCCGCCGGTGTGCAGCCTATTCTCTGTGTGGGTGAACATTTGGAACAGCGCAGCCACGGTCTGACGGTGAGTGTGTGCAGCGGTCAATTGTTATCAGCCATTGAGGGCCTTACCGAAGCTCAACTGAAAACTTTAATTGTGGCTTATGAGCCAATTTGGGCCATTGGTACTGGAAAAACTGCTACCGCCGAGGATGCCGAGGAAGTTATTTGTGCTTTGCGGCAGGCTGTAGCCCAGCGATATGGACAAGCTGTTGCCGATTGTGTGCGATTTCAATATGGCGGCAGTGTAAAGCCGGAAAATATCCGGCAGTTAATGGCGCAACCCAATATTGATGGCGCTTTGGTGGGCGGTGCCAGCTTGAAACCAGAAAGCTTTTGTTTATTGGTAAATTATCAAAAAGATTGATTATAAAACTTGGTAAAAAATGATTAGGAGGTACTGTTGTGAACCAACAACATTTACCTGTCGTACTGATGATTTTAGATGGCTGGGGCATCAGTGGGCAAACAGAGGGCAATGCCATTGCGCAGGGAAATACGCCCAATATGGACAGACTATTGGCCCAATATGGGCATAGCCAGTTGCTTTGCTCTGGCGAATACGTCGGCTTGCCGGAAGGACAGCAGGGTAATTCGGAAGTAGGCCATCTTAATTTGGGGGCAGGACGGGTTGTGTATCAGGAGCTGACTCGCATTAACAAGGCGGTGCGGGAGAATACGCTGCAGGAAAATGCGGCTTTTCAACAGGTGATGGATGCTTGTCTGGCGCAGCAAAAGCCGTTGCATTTGATGGGGTTGGTATCGCCGGGCGGCGTACATAGCCATAGCAATCATTTGTATCGTTTATTGGAAATGGCGGCGGCTAAGGGCTTAAGTAAGGTATATGTGCATTGCTTCTTAGACGGCCGTGATGTGGGGCCGTCTACGGGTTTGGGCTTTATACAAGAGCTGGAAGAAAAATTGCAGAAAATTGGCGTGGGGCAAATTGCCACTGTGTCGGGTCGCTATTATGCTATGGATAGAGACAATCGTTGGGAACGGGTGGAAAAGGCTTATCGGGCCATGACTGTCGGCGAAGGAGAACAGGCAGCCAGCGCTGTGCTGGCTGTACAACAGTCCTATGACAATGGTCAGACCGATGAATTTGTACTGCCAACTGTGGTGAAAACGCCGCAAGGACAGCCGGTGGCTACCATTGGCTGCGGT